>JAYYJC010000293.1:0-10000 GCA_036146655.1 Myxococcota bacterium
CAGTACCAGTGACGGAATGATTTATCGAATTCATTTTGAAACGCAAATTACCGATGTGTCTGTATACACATCAGCGTTTGAGTGGATTTCAGATCACGAGCTTTGGGAACTAATTTCTGCAGCCAACCGACAAGGTGAAGTGAGTGTTTCTGTAGAAGCTGGCTTGTGGGACGGCTCTTCACTTACCAATGTTCGACAAGGTCCGTCAATTGATATGATTGTAAACCGTTTGGATGCGCGCGGATCAGTTTTGTATTGGGGTGGAGCAACAGGCTCAATCATGCGAATTCCAATTGCAGAAGCCGAGGCAGAAATTTTTATTGAAACCAACAATTGCGTTGGATGTCACGCCTTAGTAGACTCAACTTCTCGACTTGTGGTGACTCATGGAGGCGTTGATGGACGGTTCTCTGTATATGATGTTGAAGAGCCGACCGATCCTTTTGAAATTGTGGGAACAAGTGATTACAGCCGTTTGACCTTCAAAACGGTATCGCCTGACGGTAAGTTTATTTTAGGCACCAATGGGCCAGAGATGACCCTTTATGAACTCGAGACTGGTGTTAAGATTAGGTCATGGCAATTTGATCGTCCTGTCACACATCCAGATTGGGCCCCAGACGGAGATGAAATCGTATTTGTTCGGATCCAAGGAATGGCCCGATCCGACATGGAATTCTCAGGTGGCGAGTTGGTCCGTGTCTTTCTTGATCGAGACACTTTAGAACTCGGTCAAGAAGAAATCTTATTGGAAGATGATCTTGATGTAAACTTTTACTATCCCGCTTATTCACCCGATGGTGACTGGATAGCTTACAATCGAGCTTCAAACCACAACCCCCGTGGTTGTTATGCGGCACCTGATGCCGAACTTTGGCTTATGTCTCGCAACGGAAACCGACACATTCGGCTTGACAATGCGAATGGTGAGGGAAGTTTACAAAACTCTTATCCGAGATGGGGGCCTTTGCCTGACGACGATGTGTTGTGGCTCGCTTATTCATCAAAACGAGATTATGCGCTGGAATACACACCATCTCCACAGATTTGGTTAACAGCGATACGGCCTGAACTCGCTGCACAAGGGCAAGACCCTTCCGCAGCACCTCTGTGGCTTCCTGGTCAAGACAACTTGTCTGACAATCACCTACCGGTTTGGTGGTCGAAGTGATTGTATTTATCCTATTGGGCTGTATTGAGTCCAAGACGAAGAAAGAACTTGAAGCAGCCAGAGAGATGACAAACTACCATGGAATTGAAGAGGGTGCCTCGTGGACATACCGTGATGATGGTGCTGATTTTGATACAGGAACCTCACCACCAGATGATGCCTCCCTTATTTTGGCGCATCATGTTGGAAATGGGTTCGTTGAATTGCGTCGAGGCGTTCGTTGGGTAGAGGCTGAGCCCCTCGGTCATTTGGAGTTCTCAGTCACAGAACAGGCGCTTCAGTTAATCAGTTGGGAATTGCCAACTGGTTCAGGAAGTGGAAATTACCTTCTTTCAGATGAACTGCCTGATGAAGGCGAAGTTTTTACTTCAGAAGATTGGAGTTGTACGGTTTACCGACCTGAATATTTGTGGACCTATTATGGCTATTATGACGATGTGGTCATTTTGGATTGCACTGGCGGAGGATTATCCGGCTATTACGCATTTGGAAAAGGGGCGGGACTCATACGATTTGAGGGAACCGAGGGGTACTCACTGGACCTCGTTGCTCCATGGTAGTTCAACACTGTCCTTAGATTAATGGCGCAAGTGCCAAGCACTGATTTGGCGTTATAGGCCAGGGATCTTGAAGGGCTGAGCCCGTGTCCACCCACGAAATGATTGTTCAAGTTCTTGACCAACTCTGAACAACGCACTTTCACAATGTGGTGCGGCTATTAATTGAACCCCAATTGGGTGGCCATGACGGCTGAAGCCAACGGGTACATGTAATGCTGGGAAGTCGAGTGAAGCAAACAAAGCGGAAAAGATAAAACTCATGGGTGGGGTTTGTGTAGACCGTCGTTTGGGTGCCAGTGTTGGAAAGGCAGGACAAAGCAGAACATCATTTGGAAAGAGGAGCTCGATAAGGGCTTCTTTTAGTTCTTGAGCGCTGGATCTCATTGCTTCACCGAACTCAGGTTCAGCTTCATTCAACCGTTGGTGCATCATGACAGCAAGTGAACCAGACGGATTTTTAGGGATGTAGTTCTCCGGTTTGTTCCACATTGAAGCCCACATTGAAAATGCTTGTTTGTAAATCGGCGGGGTGATTCCTCTAAGTGAAAACTTAGATTCGAGCAGTGCCTCTGCGCAGAGTTCAATGGTGCTTAAAACATTTGTGGATATCGAGTAGGGTTCGTAAACAGTTGGTAGCCAAACAACAGGACGCTCTGCTGTGTGAAAATTGGATTGCCCTGATCCTGCTTTAAAGATTTCTTTGGCATCGGCCACACTTCTACAGTGCCACCCATGGGTGGACGCTTTTTGAGATGGGCGAAGTGCAACGGTTCCACAAAAGTTTGCGCTGATGATTAAATCACCACAATGGTCGGCTGCAACTGAAAAGGCAGCGCCCCCACTGGCCACGGCGGCTGCGGTTGCTCCACTCATACCGCCTGCAACACGGGTGAAATCCCAGGGATTGGGAGTACGGGCGGACTTCTCTGATGTGTGGTTATTATGTTCCGTATCAAGACCAAGCGGGTCACTACCATGCTTCGTTTCGCCCATGAGCACTGCACCAGAATTAAGCATGGCCTCAACGGCATGGTGTTGGTTGTCGAGTGTGGAAACCACAAAGGGGGCATTGTAAAGGTGACCCTCATTGCGAGGTGCATTGCTTCCGTAAGACTGGTGAACCAGGTTTAGAATCCCATCTAATTTCTGCAAACGAGCCGCATGCTGCTGCCTCACATTCTCTGCATAATCAATCGATGCCAAAGAGCACTCGGCAATTGCCCTCGCTTCGAGGTCTAGAACATGTTTCATTGTTTGGGTCCTAAGTGTTAACAATCTATATCTCTGAATCGAAGTGGGCTGATTGATTTAAAATGGGCTTTGTCAATAAAATAGAAATTTGATAGAGGAGGACTCCTGAACTAGGATAAGTCAAATCTGATTTGCGTCAAATAATATGGAGCACAAATGCGGGATTCCGCAACAGCTGATTGTTGCCACAAACTCGACTGGTCCATCATTCAAAGGACATTAGTTGGCTTATGCCAAACGCAATATGGTTCGAATTATATCGAAGAACATCGATATTGGTGTCAATCGAAGTCTGAAGCGGAAGAACGCTATGCTTTGTTGTCTGAATTAAAAATGATCTCTGAAGAAGGCGGTCATTTGCCTGTCGGAGCTGTCACATCAGCAGAGTTGGTTTTACAAAAATGCAATGAACGAACGGTCTTAGACCTAGATGATTTAAGAGACATGCGTAACTTACTTGAGGGGATTCGATTTTTTCGAGAGGCAGCCCTTCTAATGGTCGCTGATAGGCCCAAGTTAAATGAGATTGTAGTCCAAGGCAACTTTCCTGAGTTCCTATTTCAACAACTAATGGATTCCTTCGAAACTGACGGTAGTCTGTCTGAGCGGACCTACCCAAAACTGAGTTTGATTCGAAATCGAATACATGAATATAAAGCAAAGCTAGATGCTGAATTGAAACGATTGCTCAGCGATACATCTGTTTCAAAAATGCTTCAGGACGAATTTGTGACTCAACGCAATGGTCGACATGTCTTGCCATTGAAAGCCAACTTCCGTCGGCAATTTGGGATTGTTCATGGACGATCTCAATCTGGAGAAACATTGTTCGTGGAACCGTTGTCTGTGATACCCATTGCCAACGGTTTGAAAGAAGCTGAGCTCAGTCTGGAGCAGGAAATCCATCACATCTGCAGAGACTTATCTCATAGAATATTTCGTGCTGAGGGTGATATTCTTGGTCTTTTGCAAACGGTGGCAAAAGTGGATGCGTCCGTGGCCATATTTAAACTTGGTCAGAAGTGGGATGGTGTGTTTCCAATCATTGGGATGGCTGGGAACTTAAAAATCGAAAACGCCCGTCATCCTGTCTTGATTCTTCAAGGAGTTTCAGTTGTTCCAAATTCATTTGCGTTCCATGCAGACAAGCCCGTCATCTTGTTATCTGGTCCAAATGCGGGTGGTAAGACAATAGGCTTAAAGTTGATTGGATTGATGGCCCTCTTGGTAAAAGCTGGTATTCCACTTCCAGCTGGGGCCGGTGCGCAGTGTGATTTTTTTCATACCATTCGTGTAGACATTGGTGACACCCAAACGGTTGAAGCGGGACTGTCCACATTTAGTGCAAAGTTGCTGGCCTTGAAGGCAATCATTGCTGACTCCTGCGAAAACAGTTTAATTTTACTTGATGAACTTGGTATGGGTACAGACCCTTCTCAGGGGGCCGCCAGCGCTCAAGCAGTGACTGAAACATTGGTTGAAAAAGGTGCAAGAGTGGTGGTCACCACTCACTTCACAAGACTAAAGGCACAAGCCGATGTAGATGAACGGTTTCAGATAGCTGCCGCTCAATTTCGTTCTGGTCAACCAACATATAAGCTCGATTGGGGGAGGATAGGTCAATCCTATGCATTAGATGTCGCTTCAAGATTAGGGCTACCAAAACAAGTGTTACTCCGAGCCCGTAGTTTACTCAGTACTGAAGAGAGTAGTGTTGCAGAGTTGGCTGCAGAACTTGCGAATCGGTCTGCAGAACTTGAACATACTCAGAAGCAATTGAAGGAAGCATTGCGCTCTGCTGAGGCCAGAGAACAAGAGTATCGTCAACTTCAACAGGACTTAGAAGAAAAGAGAAAGCGCATTCGGGCTGCTGTGCACCGCGATTTTCAAGAACAGGTTTGGTCTGATTATAGAGATCTTCAAGCGCACATCAAGTCACTTAAATCAGATCAAAACATCAAGGGCTTGAAAGCGGCTCAAAAGACACTTGAGGGACTTCAACAACCCAGTGAGCCATTTACCAAGCCAAGACTTGAATCTAAAAAACTTGAATCCGTCCGTGTTGGGCAAGTGGTTTATGTGCCGGGCATGCGCTCCAAAGGTGAAGTGTTGTCTGTTTCTCGGAACCGCGTGATGGTCCAAGTCAATCGGATACGCGTAAAGCTTCGCATCGAAGAACTTGCTGAACCAAACCAACATTCTATCCAAACTGAAACACTCAGTACACCCAAGTTACCCCGTGTGTCCATGCAGCCGTCGTCCATACCAAATACGGCCTTAAGTACTCCCCGTTCAGACGACAACACATGTGACTTACGGGGGCTTAGGGTAGATGAAGCGGTTACCAAAATGGAGCACTTCTTTTCGGAATTGATTGGACAAGGGATGAACATCGCCTATGTGTTGCATGGGCATGGTACCGGTCGCCTTAAAGCGGGTGTGCGAACGCATCTCTCGGATTGTTCTCTGGTATCAAGTTGGCGTGCAGCAGAATACAATGAGGGCGGTGATGCTTTTACAAGAGTCGTTTTATCCTAGTTCAACAGCGAGCGTACGAACTCCAAAAAAATCGATCTGAGTACTTTGAGGAGTGAAGTAAGCCCAGCCAAGGTGGGAGTGGCATGTCTCGCACAATAGATAAAGCCACCAATATCCTGGAAACCAGCTGTCTCCAGGGGTCGGCGAACCAGCAAGTTTATAATGATTGACAGCAGAAAAGGTTCTCAATTGATGAACCACACCATGGGGATTCAAAAAGGATTGTGTTGAGCTTTGTGCATTGACTTGACACAGGTGCTTGGGCTGTGCAATCGGAGTGCGGCATGCCACGCATCTAAACCATCGACTTGAGGCTTTGCCGTCAATAACCTCATCGACATCTTGAGGAGGAGTACTGTCTGCATTTGATTGGCCATCATTCTTTCTCAAAGTGAGCGGAGCAGTAATCGGCTGCCGTAAAGTCCACACGCTGCGAGGAGCAATCCAAGGAGGAGCTGGAGTAGAAAGTGGAGCAGAAAGAGTTTCCATTGTTGAGCCTCAAGCAGCTTGAGATTTTCTAGTGTAAAGGTTGAGAAGGTGGTCAATGAGCCCAGAAAACCAGTTGCAATCGGTATTCGCCAATGTTCAGGAATTAAGGTGCTGTGTAGTCCAATACCCGTCATTATACCGAGTAATGCACAGCCAAGCAAATTGGCACAGAGTGTTCCCAGCGGATAGGTTGCAGAATTTAGCCAGTTTGAAAGCACGGCTCTACTTAAAGCACCAATCCCTCCAAAGACGGCGATTAAGATGTAATGGAGCATTTTTGATACAACAGCAAAGAGCAATCAAGCCATTCGTGGATTGTTACGGTCTCAATCGGATGTGAACTTGGAGCAATCATTTGAAACAATGCCTGAGCACTGAGCTCGGAGCAATAGGTCCGATTGGGGAGAAATCTTGGAAGTCTATTTTGAATACAGGATTCAATGTGCTTTCGAGACAAGACATCATGTCCGCTTAATTTCTGATAATGCTTGAGTGCATTGTTTTGGCACTCTGTTGCCGATTTGGGGCGTCCGGCCAAAACCCGCAACAACCGTTTCTCTATTTGCACAACATCAGCTTCCGCTAACCTGGTCATTGAGCCAGAACGAAACTCACGAATGGCCAGACTCGCAAGAAGGACATGCAGTGGGTGAGACCCTTGATTGGGCCGATGAACGGGTAGTTTGGTGATTGCAGAAGCCAATTCAGACACACTGCATCCTTCTTTCACATTCATTCTTGAGAGTAAGTGATGCACAGGTGAAAGGTTTGGTTTAAAAGATATTGTCATGTCAAGAGTATAGTCAATTTGTTCGTGAAATGCAGTGTTTTGTTGAGTGGCTTCAACAGTACACTTTAAATATCGGTAATGAATAGACTATTCTTGAGTATCTTCTACGAAGAGAGGTTCAGTGGGTTCGATTCCGTCTAGTAGATAAGTCACAATCTGTCGACTGGCATTGATGTCTCTGTTGCTGAAGATATGGCCGGACTCACTTGTATTCAAGACCCAAGTGCTTTCAGCCCAAGTGTCATCGAGCAGAAGGGCATCCTCTAAGGAGGCTTGTGGCAGTTGACTGTCACCATCTGACCACAGGATGGCCAGTCTGCTTACTCCACCATCTGTGTTAGAAAGTGCATAGTCACTAAGGGTTTCGATTGCCGTTGTGCCAGTGAGATTGGTGGCGCCTGTTCCATCGGTATCTAATTCAGAGTCATAACACTCTTCTCTGAATTCGGGGTCTTCTTGAGTAACTCCAAGTAAACAACTCTCAACAAATATGCGATCCAATGCTTTATTATGCTCAACAAAGTCTTCGGGATGATCTCGGTATGGTTGCAAGTCGCCGGCTGGCGAGTCCAGTAAAATTCCTTTTGGTGGAGTCACACCCCTGTGTAAGAGTTCGGCAATGGCTCTAGAACCGTTTCCTAGCCCAATCCAGTAAACTTCATTGACATCAAAGGGTTGAGAAATTTGAAAGTCTTTAACGCCAGGAAAGTTCGGATTTTGAATGAGTTCTGTCATCCAATACGCAAAGGTCCGTCCAGATCGATTAAAGCTCTCCAGTTCGTAATTGTTATCGGTTTCATCAGCTTGGTTGTGCCAAAGGTCTCCCCAACAATTGGCTGGGTAGAGTTGCACCACATTGGCGTCAAGCAATGCAGTTGCTAAGGCGCCTGTGTTCTCTTCGGCTGGATCGATGGTGTCAATGCTCATGCCAAGGGTTTCCCACACTTTTTCTTTGGCCCATTGTTGCTCCATTCGAGATGGGCTGTGGAAGCCTATTTCATTGGTAAAATCTTGATAGTCGAATGCTCCAGAGTGGAAGACTACCGCAATCTTAGATGGAGTGGAATGCGCAGGGTAAACCGCAAAGAATGTCGCTGGTTTTCCATCTGGACACTCCAAATCAGCAGTAAATGTGGAGACAAGTGCTCCATCGCTCTGAAGATCTGGATTTTCAAATGGAATGTCCTTCAGATCGATCTCTGCAAGATCTTGAAAATCTTTGTAACAGCCAAAGAGAGCAACACTAAATAGCGCTATCACGGAAACCTCACGAAATTTTCACTCAATATACCAGAGAATAGTTATTTCGGGAACTATATATCTGATTGGAAACTGGTCATTCTGAATGGCTTTCATTGTGTTCTTCTGTTGTCAAATACAACTCACAATCGAATTGGTTATGATGGTCTATTCACAGTGATTGTTTTCTCTTCGTAAAATATGTCATTTAAAAAAAGGGTATTTCATGCGTTGGAACCTACTTGATCGCATTGATGAGTTGAACATTGGTACATCTGCTGTGGGTGAAAAAACCTATGTGTCCTCTGAGCCTTTCTTTCAGGACCATTTTCCGGGTTTCCCAGTTGTGCCTGGGGTGTTGATTATGGAATCATTGGCTCAACTCTCTGGAAAATTAATCGGCTACACTGTAAAAACGAATCGGGGGGATTGGCCATTTCCAATCCTCTCAATGATGAACAAGGTCAAGTTTAGAAAATTTATTCCTCCTGACACATCCATCCGTCTCGAAACTGAAATTACTGCACTTCGTGCCGAAATGGCAGCCGTAAATGTAAAGGCAAGAGTTGGAAAAAAAGTCCATGCTCAGGCGGAGCAAATCTTTGTTTTTAATGCGGTTCCTTTGGCGGATGATGTTGAGCGTGAGCGGGTTGAGCAACTGGAATCCAAAGAGCTTGCCCGACTTTGGGCTAATCTACCTGGAGCGTCACAATGACCGGTGACCCCATTGTTATTACAGGAATGGGCTGTGTGACGCCTGTTGGTTTAGATGTTCAGTCGACTTGGAAGTCATTGCTGGAAGGACAATCTGGTGTGGGTCCCATTCAACGGTTTGATGCGCAACAGTATCCGGTTCATTTTGCAGCTGAGGTGCCCAATTTTGAAGTTCTTGTACCAGAGAATTGTTCAGAATTTACTCGCAAACAACTCCAAACTTTGAAGGGTAAGCTTGCCTACAAAGCTGCACTAGAAGCCATGACTCAGGCTCGGCTCACCGTTCATGGGCCACGGTTTGGTGTTTCGCTTGGTTCTGAGGCCGCCCGACCTGAAATCGACTTGATTGCCAAACGGTTTCAAGATGAAAGTTTACCGAGTGTGGCAGAGCTCAGGCACCATGCGCCTCAGGCACCAGCTCAAATGCTTGCCGAAGTCTTTGGTGCAGAAGGCCCCGTGTCAGTTGTATCGACGGCCTGTACTTCATCTTCTCAGGCCGTTGGTGAAGGACTTCTCAGACTTAGAAGAGGAGATCTGGATGCCATGTTGGTTGGTGGGGTCGATGTCCTTGTTGACCCCTTGATGGTTACCGGATTTGCGCTACTTGGTGCATTGTCAACCCGCAATGATGCACCTCAAGCGGCTTCTCGTCCCTTTGATTCTGAACGGAATGGATTTGTTCTTGGGGAAGGCGCCGGTATGCTTGTCTTGGAAACGCTCCAGCATGCACAGCAGCGAGGCGCACAGATTATTGGGGTTTTGCGAGGCTATGGGTGTTCATGTAATGCCTATCGAATTACCGATTCACCTCCAGATGGGCGAGGTGCTGCTCAGTCGATGCAGTCTGCACTTCTGGATGCAGGTCTAAAGCCTTCAGACATTGGCTACATCAATGCACACGGGACCTCAACTCTTATGAATGATGCCTCCGAATCCAAAGGAATCCACTGGGCATTTGGTTCACATGCAACCTCTGTTTATGTCTCTTCCACCAAATCCATGATGGGTCACTTGGTCGCAGCATGTGGTGCTGTTGAAGCCATAATCGCATTAATGGCTGCCAGAACAGGGCGCCTGCCTCCGACAATAAATCTCAATCAGCCTGATGTGGAATGCAACCTCAAACATGTTCAGAACCATGCTGTGGCACATTCCTTTAATCATGCGCTTACGAATGCATTTGGCTTTGGCGGCTCTAATGGCAGTTTGGTGCTTTCGCGATGGGCGTAGTCATCACGGGAGTGGCTG
>JAYYJC010000294.1:0-10000 GCA_036146655.1 Myxococcota bacterium
TGAATACGCCACTTGGAATTGATCCAAAGGATTTGCGTCCACCATTTAAACCTGCATTCCAAGTTCATCCGCCGCTAGAATCCCTCGATGATTCTCGTGCTGGCATAGCCAACGACACTGCCTTTCGACGCTTTCTTAAGCGGCGAAAGGACGCCAAACTCTTTAGTCCTGCTGCAAAACTTGCACTGTCAGCAGCTGGTCAGCTGTTGGAAGAAGCGGGAACGCTCAACAAAGAAGCGCTTGGATTATTTGTGGCTGTGGGGCGTGAACCACCTGATGAGGGCGACGCTGAGGCCAGTCTTGTAGCCAGCCATTCAGAAGGTCGTTTGGATGCTCAATTGCTCTCCACAGAGGGGCGTCGACTTTATCCACCCCTGCTTCCATTGAAAACGCTTCCAAATATGGTTTTGGCACACATTTCGATACACCTTGACATTTGTGGGGAAAATGCCACATGGGCTGGCGATGCCGATTGTGGCATTCATGCAATGCGCTCAGCCTACTGGTCTATTATGGAAGGGCGTTGTGATGCGGCCATCGCTGGAGGCGCAGATTCTTTAATTTCTCTTGGATTGGCTCGAGACAGATTGCGTTTGGGGAAAAGTTCCCTTCCAGGACAGGCTGCAGTGATGTTGCTGCTCGAATCAGAAATGCATGCACAAAACCGTGGGGCCACTCCACTGATGGTTTTGCGCCACAATTCGGTTTACAACCAATGTTTAAGTTTTGAAGAACAGATTGGTGATTGTGGGGCTGCCGATGCTTTCATTCCACTTGCACAGCATATTATCATGCATAAAGCCATCAAATGGGGTACATTTGAGGTAATTCCTGCAGGAGAGATACGGTGACACAAACGAGTCCCCGCAAGTTCCAATTTCTACGTGCCATTGCGTCCGGTGGCTTTGGGGATGTGTATCTGTGCAAAGAGTTTCACAGCACAGGATTTTCACGGTTGGTTGCGGTCAAGATTCTTCGTTCAAAATGGTCTGAGAATGAAGAAATTGTTGCTCGTATGCGAGATGAAGCCAAACTGCTCGGTTTACTCCGTCATCGCAACATCATCAAAGTTCATGAGTTGACATCGCTTGATAAGCGGACTGCAGTTGTCATGGAGTATTTGGATGCACTTGACTTGGGAACCATCATAGAGCAGATGCGAAACATGAGGCGAAGGCTGCCTCCTAGAGTCTCACTGGAAATTACTGCTACTGTGGCCGTTGCATTAGATGCGGCCTACAATCAGCCGCCTTTTCCAGGCGAAAAGCCACTTCGTGTCATTCACCGGGACATCAAACCGTCCAATATTATGATTGACTCAACGGGGTTGATAAAAGTCCTTGACTTCGGAGTTGCACAAGCTGATTTTGATACCCGTGAAAGCTCAACCCGTGAACTTCAATTTGGCTCATTAGAGTATATGGCCCCCGAACGATTGTTTTTTGAACCAGAAACACCCGCTTCAGACATTTATTCGTTGTCTGCAAGCCTATTTGAATGTCTAGCCGCACAAAAGTTTGGCAAAGCATCTGCAAGACTCGAAAATCACGCTGAGCGTCTCGAAGCACAGTTGAGGCGTGTTATTGCTCGATTAAAAATGAGCCCTGAAGCGAAGAAAGAACTCGCCCAGCTTCTGCGATCTGGTCTTTCATTTGAAGGGACCTACAGGTTATCGGCAGTTGAGTTTGCACAGCGTGCACGGATGCTTGCGAGGGCCATCCCCGGAATAGACTTGGTCAATTGGTCTGAAAAAGCCATTCCATATATTCGCAACAAGTTGAATGAGCAGATACCAACCGAAGGTACGCTTCTTCATAAAATCATTTCTGAAGACTCGATTGTGCTTCGAACTCCCACACCAAGGGTACCGAGCATGCCATCAGATACCGACCAAGATTCTCTGAGCCGCGGTGCTTTGGCCGAGTTGACCTTGGTTGATCCCACTGAACACCATTTTGTAGGTGATGAACCGAGCGAAGCACCAACTGCTCAGGTTCGCATTCATTCTGAACAAGAATCAACCTTGGTGACCAACGGGGATACAAGTTCTTTTAATTCTGAGGTGACCGTTGAGCGTGAAATGCCGTATCTTGAGTCGGTTCAACCAACTGATGAGTTTGATCCGTTAAGAACGGCTCCTCACGAAACCACACAACAATCGCCGAGCACAGACGACGCCACACTTGAGTTGTCTCATCGCACCCCACTGAAGCCCATTACTGAAGAGCAGACGACCCAGAACTCATCGGTCACTGATATTCAGAAGTTGCACCCCAAACCAACGCCGATGCAAACGCCTAATCGTCCATACACCATCGAGCAGAATGAGCAGAGCGGTCGATTTGCCAATCAACCAGGCGAGGTGCCACCATTTCCATGGAAGACTCTGATTGGGATTTGTATTTCGATTTTCGCCGGCATTATCATTGTTGGATATTTCTTTATCCAAGGCATGACAGATTATGTTGATCGTTCAACACAGATTGAAAATACACCTGAAGCGGTTGACCAAGCCGTTGAAAATGCACCGCCCATCGATTACCCTGATGGTGCTCTGGTTTTCCAGGCTAAGGATATCTCCGCTCTAAAAGTTGACGCCACTTGTGGCGACCATCGAGAGAAAGCAAAGAACTATTTTGTCGTTCTTGAAAATACTGAACCTGTGGACTGCGAAGTGACCATTTATATGGGGCGACGAGATCGAAAGAAGTACACTGTACCCAATGTAACCAACGGAATATACATCTGTTCTGACGACAAATGTTTGCTTGAAAGCGATGAATGAAGTTTGGGTCACTGGCCTTGGTATCCGCTCTGCGGCAGGTCAATCGATTAATGCGTTTGGGAACGCCCTTTTGCACAATCGATTTTGCGGTGTCAATGCACAATCTGAACTCGATGTGACCTTTGTGGCTCGTGTATCTGAACCTGAAATTGGATTTGAAGATGTATTTCCGGATGATCGAAAGTGCACCTTGGGGTTTGCTGCAGCTTTAGATGCACTTGAGCAATCCAAACTCAACAACTTCAATCAAATGAGATCCATCATTTTTGTGGGTACGGGGTTGTCCTCCATTACCCCAAATGAGTTTGAAGTTGATATTTATCCACATTTACTTGATGGGAAGTTGTCTCGTCAGACCATGGCCAACGATCTGCGAAGTGATTTACCATCCCCCAATCGACATTTACCCAATCGGTTTGCGACTGTTCTGGCAGAAAAAATCGGTCATAAAGGGCTGATTGGAACAAACTTCTCAGCGTGTGCAGCCGCCGCACAGGCCATGGCCGAGGGGTTCTTTACGCTCAGCCGTGGAGAAGCAGATGTCGCCCTCGTCGGTGGACACGACAGTATGGATCATCCAATGGGCCTTTTGTCCTTTCTTGTTTTGGGAGCACTCTCTCCCGCATATTGTCGTCCGTTCGATGTTCGTCGGAATGGTTTTATGTTGGGTGAAGGCGCTGCCATGTTTGTGCTTGAACGTGAAGATCATGCTCGAGCCAGAGGGGTGAGCCCATTGGCAAAGATTTCTGGAGCAGGTACGAGTATTGATGCAAACAACGCCACGGCTCCGCATGAAGAAGGGATGGGTGCTGCACTTGCTATGAAACGAGCCTTGAAAGTCGCTGGATTAAGGGCCGGTGAGATTGGATATGTTAATGCTCATGGCACTGGTACGCCTCTCGGAGATGTGGCTGAATCGCTTGCCATTCAACGGGTCTTGGGTTCCGATGTTCCCGTATCCTCAATTAAAGGAGCCATTGGTCACACCATCGCTGCTGCTGGCGCCTTGGAAGGTGCTGCATGTATTTGGGCGTTACAGAACAACATCTTACCGGGAACTGTCGGTCTCAATCAGATTGATGAAAAGTGTCCAGTAAACGCACTCAAAGACCCCTTGCATCAAAAGGTCGAACATATTATTTCCAATTCTTTTGGATTTGGTGGGCAAAATGCTTCCCTTATCTTTTCGAGGGTTGAATTATGAGCTCATTTCACAACGATTGTCCCATTCGAGTGGTGGGCTATGCTTGTCTTTCGCCCTCCGGCAATAATATTTTGGGTGAACCCAAAACAGGAGCCGTCACAGGGCTTAAGCTTCGTTCACATATTCCTGACCGCAAATCGGTTAAGCTCATGACCCGTTCGGTCCAACTCGGTGTGGCTGCCACATCGATTGCTGTTGGTTCCTTTTCCAATTGGAGTCAATACCGTCCTGAACGCAGGGGCTTCTTTGTCGGCGCAGCACCGCAACTTGGAGACCCTTCTGATCTACAAGCGGCCATATCAGCTGCCCATGACAATGGTATTTTTTCCGTTCGGCAGTTTGGGGAACATGCAATGGGTTTGATTCATCCACTGTGGCTTGTGAGAGGGCTTTCAAACAATGTCCTTGGGTTTGCGTCTGCTTTTTTTGACATGCAGGGGGTCAATATGAACTACTGTAATGGTGCCGATGGTGGCTATACTGCACTGAGTGAAGGTATTTTTGCATTGCTGGAAAATAGAGCAGATGTGGTCGTTGCTGGCGGAGCAGACTCACTCATCGGGGGAGAAGCCGTTGCTGGTGCTCCCTGCAGTGAAGGTGCTGCTTTTGTGGTAATGATTAAAGACCCGAATGCCAAGTCTTTCAAGCTCTCTAAAAGTGATTTGAAACCCTATGTTGACGGTCTTGGAATGCTCGGTGCGGCCACTTGGCCAATCGCTTTCGTTCGTCAACTGATTGCAAAAGCCAATAATTGAGACATGATTGTTGCTTTTATATGAGTGTATCTCGGCTATAGTGAAGACAATTTGAACAGGTCAGTCGCTTTTTCTGATCTGAAGACATCACTGATGGAGAACTCATGACATTACCAGCTGATATTGATTTGGATATATGGGCAAAAGTACAGGATATATTTGCGGATAGTTTGGGTTTTGATACCGATGAGGTCGAGTTTCAATCCAAAATCATTGGTGATCTTGAAGCTGAAAGTCTTGATTTCTTGGACATTGCCTTCAAATTAGAGCGAACTTTCAATATTCAGATTCCCCGTGGTGGTATTGAGAAAGCAGCACGCGACAGTGTTGAGGGTGATGGTTTGAACACAGATGGAACACTAACCATTGCCGCTCTCGAAAAACTTAAAGTTGCGATGCCAGAAGTTCCACCCAGTGAGTTCAGTCCAGGCTTAAAGCCAACGGATGTTCCTGAACTTTTTCGAGTCGGAACCTTTTACTACTTGGTGATAAATTTAAAGGCCTCCGCATAGCGGTAATGCCAAAAAAGTTTGTTTTTGTTGTTCATGCATTGTCGCCTTTGCACAGAAAGGTGATGGGGCTGCGATTTCGTCGATGGTCGGTTGCTTTCGGAAAAGCAGACGGAAGCGATCCACAAGACATCCGTCACATCTGTCGCTTTAGGTACGGACACGATTTTATAGGTGATGTGGTTGGAATACCCATGCCGCCAACAGAATTTCTTGCTGATCCAGAAGTGGCATTACGCAGGATGATTCGCGCTGTTCACTGGTCTGCTCGTGACGGAATTAAGCCGGAAGCCATTGGGCTGGGGTCCTTGTGCTCAGTGGTTGCTGGCCGTGGGGAAGCCCTTCAAGCACACTTTGATGTACCAGTGACAACTGGACATGCGGGTACGACTTGGTGTTTGTATCAAAATATTATGCGACGGTTGCAGGAAAGCCGTCAAAACCAAGTGGCTGTGGTTGGGGCCAGTTCTCCCGTCGGGACTGCCCTAACAAAGATGCTTTCAAATAATGGTGTTTCAGTGATCGTAGATTCAAAAAAAGCCGCACGCAAGACCAATGCAAATGTGGTTCGATCTCCTGAAGAAGCGGTCGCCCATGCTCAGATAATCGCAGGAACTGCGACAACGGGACCGTATTTAGACCCCAGTGGTTTACAGCCCGGTTCACATCTTTATGATATTTCGCTTCCTCAATCTCTTTCCGCCAAACCTCTGAATAACATTTCGGTCTGGACTGGAGAGACCATGAGCATGCCTCGCAGCTGGGATAGGGGATTTTGGGGACCCATTTACCACCTGATTTCAGGCTATGGTTGGAATACTGTATTGGCTTGTCTGTTGGAGCCACTGATGGTACTGGCCGATTCCAAACACCAGCCCTTCGCTCAGGGCCGATTCATTCACCCAGATGCTGTCTTGCGATTCGGTGAATTGGCCACCGAACTTGGCTTTTGTGTGAAACCGAGCCTCGTACGATAATGCTTTGCCAATCCTAGATTGCGGGTCAGTAAAAAATCGGATACGAATAGTCGATTTTGGAGTTAATATGTCAGCGCCGTCTAAAGTTTACATTCGGACCTTTGGGTGTCAAATGAATGTATACGACACTGGAAAAATGCACGCAATTCTTGCTCACGATGGCTACGAACCCACTGATGACATGTCAGATGCAGACTTGGTAATTGTCAACACCTGCTCCATTCGAGAAAAGCCAGAAATTAAAGTTCATTCTTTTCTGGGTGAGGCTCGAAAAATCAAACGCAATCGGCCAAACAAAGACATGACCATTGCTGTTTCCGGCTGTGTGGCACAGCAAGAAGGACGGGCTTTGTTAGACCGTTATCGAGATGTTGATTTGGTCTTTGGTCCAGATGCTGTTCCCAATATCCGTCAGTTGGTCAATGCTGCACAGCAAGGCCGCCAAGTTCTTGATACGGATTTTCTGGATTCTGCTGATTATGTCTTTGCATCTGAACTTGACCCCCATGCCGAAGGGCAAGTATCTTCATTTGTGACCATTCAAAAAGGCTGCGATAATAAATGCACATTTTGCATCGTTCCAACCACCCGTGGCATTGAAGTGTCTCGCAGGTCTCAAGAGATCATTGATGAGGTCAAAGGCTTGGTTTCTAAGGGCATCAAAGAAATTACCTTAATTGGGCAAAATGTAAACTCATATGGACTTAAAGTGGCTGGCGAGAAGACTTTTGCTCAATTGCTTTATGCAGTGGCTGAGGTCTCTGGAGTCGAACGAATCCGTTACACCACTTCACATCCAAGAGACATGGGTCCTGATGTCGTTCAGGCCTATCGCGATTTACCAAATTTAACTTCGCATCTTCACTTGCCTGTTCAATCTGGGTCAAATGCGGTGCTCAAACGAATGAAGCGCTTTTACACTAGAGACCGTTATCTTAGAGTGGTTGAACAACTCCTTTCAGCACGGCCAGATATGACTTTTTCGACAGACTTCATTGTTGGATTTCCTGGTGAAACAGACAAGGATTTTCGTCAGACATTGAGTTTGCTGGAGGAAGTGCGGTATCAGTCTTCATTTTCTTTCATCTATTCCCCAAGGCCAGGTACACCTGCACTAAAGCTTCGTGATAGGGATCCCGTTGAGGCTGAAGTTGCATCGGCTCGATTGACAGAACTTCAGAAGATTCAGCGACAAATTTCGCTTCAGTCCAATCAATCAGTTGAAGGTGAGGTTTTAGATGTCTTGGTCGAGGGGCCTTCGAAGCACGATGTGGGGGTCATTTGCGGTCGAAGTTCGACCCATCGAATGGTTAACTTCCCTGGTGACATTGCAATGCTTGGTCAGACCGTTCCCGTGCGTGTAACACGGGCATTCACAAACTCATTGCGCGGAGAATTGGTCGCTCAATAAGCCGCTGGACCAATTTGAACTTGCCAAAGCAAAAGCCCATGCGTTTGACCGTCATGGGCTTTGTTGATTTGGGAAATAGGAGAACTTAGAAAGAGTCGGTGTCAAATTCCCAGTCGAGTGAGTCTGCTTCGTTGTTATTGTGTGCTTCAATTTCATCTGGAGACTCAATATTTAGCGTTTCAGTTTCCACATTCGTATCTTCGATTGATATGTCTTCAATGGTTGGTGCATCAATAGCGAGAATGTCTGAATCGATGTTTGCATCGACATCAGGACCTTCAATTGAAACATCTACTCTAACTGCTTCTGAAGGCAGTTCGAAACTGAGTTCTTCTTCAAATGAGGGTGCGACTGGTGGTGTTACGGTCTGTGGTTCTTGAACAGAACTCGATACAGAGTCCTCAGCTTGCTCTTCTGCGATGCTTGCCTCAAGTTCGCTTATAAAATCGTCGTTGGCAAATGACATCATCGTCATCAAAATCATCGTCATCATGGAATTTTTTCCTTGTCAGTTCATGGGTACGGATTGTGTGCGGTAAGATATTAGCCTCATTTTTGTGGTCATGTTGTTACAACTTTGAAACAGCAGTAGATTTGACCGGAATTTAGTAATCGACTTTTGGATCACATATGTCATGTTCATCCCCGTTGTTTATTTTAATCCCCGACACCCATGTGGGTATTCCAGAACATGTTAAATCGATTTCCGTAGTCATTGGAATGCACGCATGAAATCGCCATACCAACATATTTTTGCACTCCAGCGTAATAGACGAAGTGCATTGGTTCCCATTTTGATCGCAGTATCAATGACGGCATCAGGTTGGATTTCTCAGGGGTCAGTGTTTAAATTTTTAAACTCCCCGCCCATCCATAATGGTCTGAGTGGGTTGCTTTTTCGACTGACAGCTTTGAGCATTGCTGTCTTAAGCATCACGGTATACAGCCGTTTGATGCGAAGTAGAGACCGAGAAGTTTTATCCATTCATCCAATTGACCCGCAGTCCTTTTTAAGAGCATTGATGATGGACACCATTCATCGGAGTATTTGGCTGCCCATTGGGCTAATTGGATTTCTAACGCCGCTGTTCTTTGTTTCGTCGTCTTATTTTTACATTTCCGTTGTGCTGATTTTAAGCAGTTGTTTGGGTGGAATCGGCATTGCTTTTGCTGTCACACTTGGGGCTGTTTGGGTTTCTACTGCGCCAGTTGCGCAGCCGATACTTGATGCCCTAAGAGGACCAAATCCCAGAGTACAAGCTGCATTTATCTATGCGCCTGGATTTACACTCTTGATGATGGGTTTACTTCTTGGGTTGTCTGTAGAAGGTGGACTTTTGGTGATACAAAGGCATCTCTTCTATGGGGCCTTTCTGCTTCTTCCGGGAGCGATTGGTCTTTTGGGGTGTGGCTTGGCTTTAAAGCTTGCACCCGGACAGTTGGTTCGGGCAACTGCAATCTTACATGAAATTGATGCACATTGGGTATCCGTGGACTCCGAAGGGCAAGGGCATGAACAGCATGTGTATCTGGATTGGATGGCAAAGCATTCTCCTGAACGGCTCAGAACCTTAAGGCAAGGCTGGCGGATGAGGCGTAGTCTTGCAATTGGGCCTTGGATTTGCGGAGCCTTGGGTGCACTCTCAGCTTGGAGTTCAAATGGGGAGGCCTCGGTGATGTTCGTAAATTTAGGTGTGGCAATTGGTGCGTTATTGTCAGGGTCATGTCGAGACGGAGATCCCTTGTGGCTCGACTATGCCATTGGTGTCAACCGTACAAAGGTTCTCCGAGCTCGCTTTGAAGTTGGAATTCTTTATTCGGCAGGCGCCATTATACCCGTGGCGTTGGTGGGACTGATTGGGTCAGGAATTCCTCACATGGCTTTGTTGCTGTGCCTTGCGTTTGCATTTTGCAGTGCGTCATTGTCGACATTTCTTGGTGCCAAAACAAAAGGTCCCATCTTGCCAAGCTATGGAATAGGGGTCATCGTTCTTTGGTCTATTCTTCAGGGGGTATCGTGATTGCAAAACTAACAAATTTATCAAAATCGTATGGCTCGGTTGAGGCCTTAAAGGCATTAGATTTGTCTGTTCATGAAGGTGAGTTTATCGGCCTCGTGGGACCAAATGGCGCAGGTAAATCCACAACGATTCAGTTGTTGACAGCTCAGTTGATACCTTCATCTGGAACGGTTCAAGTCTGTGGTATTGACGCCACATCTTTTCCAAACGAAGTGAGAAAACACATCGGTTATGTCCCTGAGTTTCCCAGCCTTTACGAATATCTTACCGCTGAAGAAATGGTCTCATTTGTGGCCAATATTCGTGGTGGCGGAGATGTGGATTGGGCACTTGGACTC
>JAYYJC010000295.1:0-11228 GCA_036146655.1 Myxococcota bacterium
ACAGGACTAAATGAGGATGCTTCCAGGCCAATTCAAGGATATTCACAAGGAATGCGCCGTAAAACAGCCATCGCTTGTGCATTGGTTTCAAAACCAAAACTCATCGTTTTAGATGAGTCACTCAACGGATTGGATCCACCTTCAGTCGAACGGGTTTTGAATGCTTTGGAAGAACTTAGGCAAGCCGGAAGTGCCATTATTTTGTCCACTCATGTATTGGATACACTCGAGAGACTGGCCACACGGATTGTTTTATTGAGTGACGGAAAGCTTCTTGGCGATTGGCCCGGAGGCCAAATTGAAGAAGTTCGAAGCTATTTTCAACAGCTTGTTGCTGTAGAAGACTCTAGAAGGTAGCGTTGACAGATACGAAGAATGGCGTGATGTGCTGACAATCGGTTTGAATGCAAAAATACAGGGCGCTCTGGCAAATGATTGACGGGGTGGTCGTTGAGCTGAAACCAAGCACATTTGTCTTTGGCGGCGCGCAGCATACGCCACATGTGACGGTGTTCAAGACCTTGGGCATGGTCTCGATAAGCCTGTAATCGTACATAACCACAGGGTAGGTCCAAAATAAGCCGAACCGCTTCTCGTGGATGCCAATAAATGTCATCACTCAACTTATGTCCTAACGCTGGTGTCATCCGGCGTCCTCCACTGGTCATGATCTCTCGATCAGAAGGGCCTTCCCAGTCCAATACAAACACGGGTGCTTTTTGAGCTTGGATGGCACCCCCGACAGCCATCGAGATGCCAAGTGAAATGCCAATGACTGCACATCGGTTCGAGTCAATGCGTTCATCAGACATGAGCGCATCGATCAGTCCCGCAACCAGATCCTGATGCTCCGGTCCCCCAAAGTCTTCTTCACCCCAACTGTCTCCACGGCCAGTAGGGTCGAAGTGAAGCGCTGCAATGCCCAAATTACAGAGTTCTGCTGGATGAATGGGGGTTTGAAGGTTGGTGAATACTGCTCCATCATCATCTATTCCAGGACAGAGTACTGCTACTGGAAATGGCGCTTGTCCTATTGTGGGGAGTGTTAGCGTTGCATGAATAGGGTAGCCCGCCGTGGTCTGAAAGGGAAATGCAGTCGAACGGTGTGCCACATTTTGCAAGCGCACCCAACGGAATATGCGGCTCGTATGAAAATCCATGCTGCCGAGTATTTTTTTACGCATCTGGACTGTCCTTTGAATTAACGACAATTGCTGGCATGGCCATGAGCCAAAAGAGACCCCAAAAAATGGGGGGAACTAAGCCATGAAAGGTCAGTTCCCTAAGTATCGCAGGCTGAAGCCAGTAAGCTGCAGGCAGCAGTGCTGCGATTGGGGTCAAACGATGAAGAATGGCTGCAATTGCAAATGGAAAAGCAAAAAGTGGAGAAAATAATAATCCGCCCACCGTAAAAAGGGAACTCAGTAAGGCCCCAGGTCCCCTTATTTGACGCTTCTGTCTCCATGCTATCCAAGCAACAGCTCCGGCAAGTGAAACCCAAGTCGAACCCATCCACCAACCAGTCGCTGGCATGCCATTTACATTTTGAGCTGTGATCTCAGCTGGACTGGGCTCGAAAAAATAACCATGAGTGAGTACAATCATTGGAATACTTGCAAATATGGTCGCAATTAGGCCATGAATGAGCATTGGGATTAGCTTCTTGAATTGTCTGAATTCCCATATGCCGCTTGCAATACCAAAAATGAGGACTGTCCAAACCATCCAACCTGGTACGACATGTTGACCGAAGACGAGTCCAGGCTCTAGGATTGACTGATGGTCCGGAACGGTCTCTTCTGCCTCAGTGATTGCAAGGAGTGCTTCGAATGTTTCTGCGATCGCATCGATGTTGTAATACCGATCATTCGCTTGATGATATTCTGGAAAAACCCCAGACGGCCCCCGACCAAGTAGATGTGCACTCAGAATGCCTTTTGCCGCAAAAGGTCCGTGGTCTGAGCGCTCCATGTGAGGGAATGCATTCGATACCACTTGATAAGCATAAGGTGAGTGCGGTTGCGTATGCGCATATAGCCACTGAAGTCTTGAAGTATTCCAAAGCGGTCCGAGCCCAGTGATAGAGAGCGAACCATATCCGGTGAGATCGAGTGCCATCACAAGTTTAAGTTCATCTGGGTTGGGATGCCATTTATGGAGTTGATTACTCAAGTATTTTGAACCAATAAAGCCGAGCTCTTCAGCTGCAGGAAAACCAAGACAGAGATCAGGTTCCGTTGTTTGTCGTGCAATTTCCAGCAATATACTTACGCCAACTGCATTGTCGATCACTCCAGGAGATTGAGCCACACTGTCCGTGTGAGCCAGAAACAGATGGGTTCCCATTCCTTTGCAGGACACAATATTTTCAGCAAGGTGAATAAACTGGGGCTCCCAACCGGCATCTATCAGTTGATTTCGAACATACATGGCTGCCAATCTTGCTGCTTGACTGCCATGTGGTCGAGGGCCATACGATTGAGTGAGCGTGATGATGTCAGTTTCGATGCGTTCTAGATTTGGAGAAATGGGCGAGGACATTCACTTTCAGGTGTCGAGGTAATCTGAGCAATGGCTCGGTCTTTTATATCTTATTTATTGAAATAAATTTTGTTGTGCAATTGCGGTTTTTTGAACCTGCGATAATTGCTCTTCATGCCCAAGCCAGAAGACGATTGTCAAAACAAGAACAAGAACGCACAAGATGAGATTGACTGGTCTCAATTTGAAGCATCTGTTGCTGACGATTGGGGTGAATTATCCAAGGAGGAATTGGGCGTTCGTCAAACAATCGATTGGACTTTATTCGAAAACAGTTCTGAGCCTACTGAATGAGTCCGATGCGCCGTTTATTTGTGGTGTATGTAAAGCCACATCTTTTGTCTTTTATGGCAGGTGTCGTTTGTCTGTTTCTGACCAACTATTTCACTGTCTCCATCCCACAGGAACTTGGCGGAGCCATTGATCACCTCTCAGACGGTCAAGCGCTGCCACATGTCATAAATATCGCATGGATGGGGCTTGCGGTGATTGTGGTTCGAACTTTGTCTCGAATTCTTTTTTTCAACCCTGGTCGAGACATCGAGTTTCACATTCGACAAGACCTCTTTAAGCAGTTGCTGTTGCTTCAGCCTAAATTTTACGCCAACCAGATCAGAGGGGACATTATCTCTAGAGCGTCAAATGACATTACTTGGACACGGATAATGGTTGGATTTGGTGGACTACAACTCGCAAATGTCGCTTTTGCACTAAGTTTGACCGGTTGGAAAATGCTGGATATTTCAACTGATTTGACCATTGCGGCGCTCGTGCCAATGTTGGTTGGTTTCGCCATAGTGAATGTGATCATTCGAAAGTTGTACCCGCTAATGAAAAAAAATCAAGAGCAGCTTGCTGAGATATCTGCCCATGTCCTTGATTCATTTCAGGGTGTGGCAACCATCCAAGGCTTTGTGGCGGAAAGGGTGTTTGAAGGACAGTTCCTTGAGAAAAACAATCGGTGGCGCAGTACATTTATGAATCTCGCCATCTTAAGAGCACTCTTTTCACCATTGATTGCATTTGCTGGGGGTGGGGCACTTTTGGCCATCATTTGGATTGGTGCACCGCTGGCTGCTGAGGGCAAAGAACTTACAATTGGAGATCTGGCCGCATTCATTGCATTGGTGGCTACATTGGTTCCCTACATGCGTTCAATCGGTTGGATGTTGTCTGTTTGGCAGCGGGGTAGAGCAGCATTGGAGCGCATCTTTGAGATTATCGAAACAGATCCAGACCTTCCGGAAGGAAGCAATCCAAAATCCTATCAAGGGGGGAAGGGACCTGCCTTCAAACTTAATCACTTAAGCTTCACTTATCCCGATGATCCAGAACACCTTGTGTTGCGTGACATCTCACTGGACATTGAGAGTGGGTCTACAGTTGGGATTTTTGGCCGTACAGGGTCGGGTAAATCAACTTTGCTCAAACTTCTCGCCAGATTGCATTCCGCACCGAAAGGACAGCTCTTTGTGGATGGTGTCGAGTTGCGTGACATTGACATTTATGCGTGGCGACGCGTATTGTCGATCGCACCTCAGCGTCCATTTCTATTTTCGGACAGCATTCGTCTTAACATTGCCATGGAAGATTCACCGGAAAGCAGTGAGGTTGATAGAGCCGTTGAACTTGCTTCTCTCCAACAAGATCTTTCCGCCATGCCCGAAGGCCTCGAAACCATTGTTGGAGAGCGTGGCATCATGCTCTCAGGCGGTCAGAGACAGCGGGTGGCCTTGGCCAGGGCGTTGTACCACAAAGGCGATTTGATTTTATTGGACGATGTACTCAGTGCTGTGGATCACGAAAATGAGTCTCGACTTGTCAAAACATTAAATCAACTTCAAGGCGATCGTGGAAAACCGACATGCATCATTGTCTCAAATCGAATCTCTGCGTTTAGATATGCAGAAAAAATCGTGGTGCTTGATGACGGTAAGGTGGTGGCACAAGGTACACACGCCGAATTGATTTCACAAGCTGGTCCTTATCGAGATGCGTGGCGTGCACAACGGGAGGACGCATGAGTCAAAAGGCCCCACCCATGAAAGCCAAAGAACAAGGTCTTCAATTGTTGATGCGCCTTTGGCCCTTCGTCCGTGAAGATAAATTGGCCTTCTTTATGATGTTTGTCTTGTCTCCCGTTGGTGCGGCTCTTGCCCTTTCACAGCCGTACATCATCAAACAAGTAATAGACGAACACATTATGACTGGAGCAATGAGTGGTATTAATCAGTTGCTCATTATGTATTTGGGTTTGCTCGTTCTTGACTATGTTTCCAGTGCATCGTTGACCATTTTGATTGCATGGATAGGGGCCCGAACGCAGGTGAGGCTCAGAGAGTTTCTCTATCAGCGGGTTTTGTCTCTTCCACAAAAGTTTTTTGATACGAGACCCGCTGGGGTTCTATTGACACGCCTCACAAATGACATTGACTCGCTTGGTGAAGTCATCGGTTCTGGTGTGGGTACGCTTGGTCTTGATCTCCTTATGATTACAGGGGCCCTGTCAATGATGTTGTATTTGGACTGGGAGTTGACTCTCATTTTAGCGATTTTATCACCTGTGTTGATTGTCGTGATCGAGTTTATACGAAGAAGGTTGCGCATTTATTTTACAAAAATCCGTGAAGCGATCGCAATGGTAAACGCCCATTTGGCAGAGCAAATTGATGGGATTGAAATTCTTCAGCTCTTTTCGGCTGAAGACCGCGCTGCTCAAGAGTTCCTAAATCGAAACAGCAAGTTCCGTGATGCTTGTACCCGCTCAAATATCTACGATTCACTTCTATTTGCCTTTGTGGATGGTTTGGGATCCGTTTTTGTGGCCATTTTACTTTGGTATGGCTCTGGCGCCATTGCCCAAAGTGGCCTTCCAGTGCCTGAAATTGAACCGAGGTCAGCAGGACTTATGGTGGCTTTCATTGAGTATCTCAACCGATTGCTAATGCCCATCAGGGATTTATCTTCCAAAGTGGCATTTGTTCAGCGCGCATTGGCCTCTTTGACCAAAGTATTCGGCCTGGTTGATGCCTGCGAGCCAACGGACATAAGTGGCATCTCCGTTGGTGAGTTACACGGTGACATAAAGGTCAAAGACCTGCATTTTCGTTATTCAGATGACAGTGATGATGTTCTAAAAGGCATTTCATTTTCTGTGTCTCCTGGCGAAGTGGTAGCCATTGTTGGTTCTTCTGGTTCTGGGAAAACAACCGTCACACGGCTTCTGGATAAGGCCTATACTGGCTACAGAGGCTCGATAAAAATTGATGGTCAAGAGCTGTCTGAACTGTCAGTCAATGAACTGCGACAGCAGATTATTTCTGTGCGCCAAGACATTCAAGTCTTTTCTGACTCCATTCGCTTTAATGTCCAACTGGATAACTTGAAGGTGTCCAATGAGGACGGTCATCGAGCTGTACAACAAACCCATTTCGGTGGAGTGGTCGAACGCTTGGGGTGGTCTCATGTCCTTCGTGAGCGTGGTGCAGACCTTAGTGTGGGAGAAACGCAGTTGCTGACATTTGCTCGGACCATGGCACATCAACCATCCATCATTATTTTGGATGAGGCTACAGCATCGGTCGATTCGATAACAGAAGGACTCATTCAAAAGGCCATTTCAGAAATATTAGCTCAGAAAACAGTCATTGTCATCGCACATCGGTTGTCAACGATACAGCAAGCCGATCGGATATTGGTTCTTGAGGCAGGTGAGATTGTTGAAATGGGAACACACAAAGAGCTGTTGCAAAATGGTAAAAGATATGCAGAATTGGTTGAAGCAGGAAAATCTGTGACCAACATTGCATAGGGGACTCTGGAGTAAACATGCTTACTTTTCATATTACATTGGCCTTTTTGGTAAATGCGTGTGCGTTTAATAAGATCCCAGATCAGGGATTTATTGACACAGGATCACAGAACAACAGCAATTCATCCAACACCAATCCAAGTGACGACCCTGATGGTAGTCCGAGCAATGAACCAGGTACCGAGCCAGGCAGTGAGCCCAGTGGAGAACCCAGTGGTGAACCCAGTGGAGAACCCAGTGGAGAACCCAGTGGTGAACCCACTGAGCATGATACGGATGGCAATGGCATCGATGATGTCTGTGAAGAAAATCACCAACAGGCCAGTGTGGTTGCTAACTGCTGGACAGACACGCTTTCGTGTGGAGATGTCTTTGAAGGGACACTTAGGCGTGGGTCTATGGCATTTGACATTGATGATTATTTGGCAGATCCTCGGTATTGCATGCCAGCCACAGCATCAAAAGCGTCTTACGCTTACGATGGACCCAGTCGGGTTTTTCTATTTGAAGCGCCCGAGGGCATTGAGGCAACCATCACCCTTGAATCTCCATGTGATGACACTGACATGTTTGCTTGGCTCTGGAATCCAGCAGCGGATGGCTGTCCCACAGAAGAGTCCTACATTCAAAATAACAATGTGGAATGCTCTTACAATTCTGGCAGCCAAGACGATGTGATTGGTATTTTTGAAACTTATCCCAATAAGATATGGATGATCATTGTCGAAGGCGCTGATGGAACAGATGCTGATTTTCGTCTCAGTGTGACCTGTCCTTAAGACTCACATATTGCTAAATGCCTGTAGAACGACCACTTGATGATGAGGAAGAAGCGGAGCTCGAACGCTATTTCTTTATGGCATTAGAACTCTTGCCAATTGATCCGACCACACAGGGAGAGGAAGGCTTCCTCATTGCAGCTTGCGAGATGTTGATTAATGCTTTGCGACAAGGGGCTGAACCGCCAGACGGCGCCTCACAATCTGATGTGGCGTTGTGGCTAGGGGTTCTGTGGGGTGAAGAGCTGTGTCGGCTGGGAGGGTGGAATTGGATTTACCTCATCACAGATGAGGGTCTGGAAGGGGCTGCTGTTGTGGATCCCAGACGCAGTCGAGCGATCTTTCCAATTTTTGCCATGTCTAAATGGATGCAGCCCAACGCCCCTGTTCATGCGTCAATGCAATTGTTGACTCAATTGCTGAAGCAACGTCAAGTAGAGTTACCGGCGCACCGTTATCATGTGCTCGGCTAAACCAAGGGTTTTGGTGTGAAACCCAACTGAAGTGCCAGTTTTTCAGCCTGCATTCTGGCAAAAGTCATCACGGAAATCTGTGGATTGCGGCCCACATTAGATGGCAGCGCCGAAGCGTCCATGACATAGATTGAGTTGGTACCTTTTAATTTGTTTTCGAAATCCAATGCTCTACCCACTCTGCAACTGGCTTGGGGGTGAGAAGAGTAAATGGTGAGCCGTTCGGCAGGAAGGTCGAGTGGGACATTTCGTCGATAATCGTCCATGTTTCGACACAGTTTTGCACCAAATATACTGGGTGAAACAATCTCCGCTTTGGCGCCATCAAACCAGAGTTCAGCCCCTGCGTGAAGACCTTTAATGAGCCGAGAACGATCAAGGTCATTGAGTTTATAATCAATTTGAGCTGTTCCATTTTGTCGAGGGCCAACTGTACCTTCCGATGTGTCCCTGACCAATGCTCCAGTGGTTACCATTTGAGGTGCTTTTTTCATAATTTCTTTGGTTTCCTGTCCAAAAAGTGGGAAGCCTTGGTAGAACGCACCCAGCAAAATGGGGTTTGACTCAAGAAAAACCCAATCTTCTGAAAATTGATCGACATAGTGACCTTGGGTGGCGCCTCTCGCATATACCGCTTCGGGTAAAATGCCCCAGATCGAAATGACAGGATGGATGTGAAGTCCTCGACCAATTTGAGTGTTGTGTGGTGCGACATTGGACTCCAACAGCAATTGAGGTGTCCCGATTGAGCCTGCGGCCATTATGACAACATCTGCATCAATTTTAATCTTTCCAATGGCTTGACCTGAGGGCAATCGGCAAATTCCCACGACGGAATTTTCGGCCACTTTTGTGACGGTTGCACCTGTATAAACCGTTGCACCAGCTGCAACTGCTCGGGGTAATATTTCTCGATCAACAGAGTATTTTCCACTGACAGAGCAGCCCACATTGCATCGGCCGCAACCAGCACATGCGGGCGTGTTTCGCCGAATATTGCCTTCTTCCCAGCCAAGTGCGACAGCTGCTTTTTTATGGGCATTGTCGTTTCCAGAAAGAAGACCATCAGGAGTCGTTGCCACCCTCATCACCTGCTCAATGTCGTCTTGTCGGTGGTACCAATCCGTCTCGGGAAACAATCCATTGGTCAGTTCGTTCCAATGTGAAAGTGATGCTTTCGGGGTCTGAAAACAAATGGCTGAGTTGATAACGGTTGACCCTCCCAATACTTTTCCACCTGCAATTGGACAAGGTGGGGTACCCATGGCTGATCGAAAGCCAGCCTCTTCATACAGCGTGGAAACACTGTCTGATATTGTTGGCGGCATATTGCTCATGTCAACCTGAAAACCAGCTTCAAGAATGATGACATCCATACCGGCTTCAGCAAGAGTGAGTGCAGCAAATGCTCCACCTGCCCCAGAGCCAATGATCACGGCTTGGGTCTTTTTGATGAGGTCACCGTTTGACTCAGTCCACCATTTTGTACTCATGTTACACTTCCACAGAAGTAGGGAAGGCCGCACGCTTGCAACACATCATCACGGTCAAAGTACCCAAACCCATAGAGCGTTTTGATGGCGGCCATGAGTTGGCATTGGATTAAGTTATCGGATTCTGCCCAGTTTTGAAGGTATTCTTGCCTTGCTGAATCAGACATTTCTGTCAGTCTAGGACCTCCGAATGCAAACAGTAAGGTGCCGTGCTCGAATGCCAACGGCAATGCGCTGAGTAAAAAGCGTTTGTGCTCTGGAACACCCAAAAGCATGGAATCAATTCTTTGAATGGTTATGTCGTCTCCTCCAGAACCAGGTATTCCGCCTCCTGGTGGTATGAGCCAATCTCCAATGACTTGAAGAATATTGACCTCTCTATCAGACAAGGTCGTACACTTAAAACCAGCCTTGGGGTACTGACCCAAGTGGCGATAACTTTGCCAGACCAGAGTCAGCAGTGAAACAGCCCCTGCGCCGAGAAGAAGTTGACGCCGAGAAAGTCTGATGGTTGTAGGAGTTTGCGTGGAAATGACATGTTCCTTTGAATAGATAAAGAATAGCAGGGGAACAAGACGGTTGGGAGATGATCTTTTTAAATCAAGGGATTCGTTGATTAAACGGCAACTCCCGTTCAAGCTGACCGGCAGCTTCGGCAGACAAAATACAGTTTTCCGGGTGAATCACCTCTGCCTGTGGTTGGCATTGGCGGTTGGAAAAACCAAGACTTGAGACCTTCTCGAATCTTTAATTTTCGGCAATTCATGCAGTGAAAAGTGGGCAAATAGAGTAAACGGCGCTTCATTGACAGGTATACACTGCAACGGTGACAGCACCGCCAAAGATCGATACTGCTTGGGGGCTTCCGTCACCACTTGGAAAAGAGAAACAATTCTCCCCTGACGCATTTATTGCAGTGATTGTGACTTCTCCAGGAGGCAGGTCTGGGAAGGTCACAACCGATGACATTGAACTGTTGACTGTTGTGCCGTAGCTCGGTCCAGTATTACCCAAGACAAATGCTTGAGACATGTTGGCGTCAATACTTGCACTGGCTCCAACTGCAGGACTGAGATCTTCCTCATCAAGAGCCACCACAAGCACCCCATTGGTTGGGTTTTGTGTGATCCCGAGCATTGTATACACCTGAGTGGATGTTGATTCATTTGCTAGGAGTGCAATGAGTTCAAAGTCGATTTCGGTCTGACCCATGTAGTGATGGGTGGGGTAGCCATCTGACGACATCTCAATGTGGTATCGCCCGTTGACTTCTGTGGCGGCATATCCAGTTTCATCTGTACTTGTGGACTCATCAGAAAGGTTGCCCAGAACTTCTATTTCGGGTAGGGCTTGCCCCGTAAAAGCATCATAAATCTGCACCGAGACCGAGTAAAGTGTTTCGGGAATCGCATCAGCGTCGCCAGCCTGACTGCCACTGTCCTTTATGGATTGGGTGCATGCCCACATCATCAGCCACATTGTATTTTCCTCAAGCCTTGGTTATTGTTAGATTTTTTAACATGAATCAGATATGCTGTGGTGGATTTTTAAGGAGGATGGCAATGAAGAAATATTGCTTATTTCTATTTTTGGGCATTTCTTGTGGCTCGGAATATACCTCTCCCCAAGCACAAGACTTCGAAGAACTGACTGGCTGGGGAACTGGAATTGAAGGTTTTAATCCTGTTGATGTTGGAACGGGTGATACTGCCACGGGTTCATCTGTTTATGACGGGATTTACATTGGCAGCTATGAGCTCACGATTAATTTGGATAACGGCACCAATTGCTATTGCAGTGAGTCATTGACCATGGCAATAGAAGATGGAGATATCCAAGTCGGTCAGGCCAATCAGTGTACCATGGACTGTGGTTATGTATCCGAACTTCGTTTTGATGGTGTTGTCCAGGAAAATGGAACTGTTTCAGGTCCGGTAATCGATGAAGCTGCCTTTGGCTTTGGTACACCTTGGAATGGCACCTTTTCAACAGACGGCACCGGTACCGGACAGTTTTCAAATACCGTAGATACCAATCTTGGTACTGGAACTGTAAGTGGTTCCTTTTCGGTTTTCTTGCAGTAGGAGCGTCATCATGAGAACATTAAGCATATTCCCTTTATTGATGGCAT
>JAYYJC010000296.1:0-2061 GCA_036146655.1 Myxococcota bacterium
TATACAGAAATTAAAAGCTGTCTTTGGAAATGATTTCAATACGGGTGAATGGGAAGACATTGAAACATGGTTGATACGGCAAACTCGAGAGATTTCCGCATATGCAGCTGGCGAAGACATCGAAGATGCAGACAGCGATGAAGTTCGACTGGACATCGAAGACGATGCCATTTTGCTTCGGCTTCATCAACTTCGCATTGGTCCCATTCGCTCTAAGAAGGGCATCGCAGAATTTGCGCACATTGCCATTGATGAGGTTCAAGATTTTTCGCCTATCGAAATCACCGTTTTACTCAACACCACCGACGAAAACCAATGTGTAACACTCGCCGGTGACACACGGCAACACATCTCAAAAGATGCCGGCTTTGACAGCTGGAGTGGTTTTCTAGATGTTATTGGTGTTGAAAACCGTGCATTAAACACACTGGAAGTCAGTTACCGCTCGACACATCAAATTACAAGTTTCGCCCTCTCTCTCTTGCAAAATGATGAGCAGACCATACCAAGAACCATCCGAAAAGGGCCACCTGTTGAACTCTTTCGCTTTTCAGAGCATGGGGCATGTGTGGCCTTTCTTGCAGATGCACTAAGGGGGCTTATCGCTTCTGAGGGACTTGCAAATGTGGCATTGTTAACACCAGCACCAGCCATTTCCCAAATGTATTATAAAGGCCTTCGAGACGCAGGGTTGACGAGAACCCGTCTGATCACCAATCAAAACTTTTCGTTCAAGCCTGGCATTGACATTGTTGAGGTTTCAGAGGTGAAAGGGCTTGAGTTCGACTATGTGGTGGTGATTGAAGCATCGAGACGTTATTATCCTGATATGGCACATTATCAACGCCTTCTGCATGTGGCAGCTACCCGTGCCGTCCATCAACTTTGGCTGACTTGTGTGGACTCACCGTCTCCCATTTTGCCAAGTGAAATTGTATGACAGACTCTCGAATAGCAGCCCTTCGACAGACACATTTGGCTGCACTTGTAACTTTGACGATTGATTACATTGTCAACCAGCCGATTCGCAACTTAATCGAACCGTCTTTTGTGGTAAACCAGCTCCAACTTGGGTTGGCTGCAGCTGTTGAAGGAGACACCACTGAGCGATGGGTACGAGATCGCATCTCAGAGCTTCGAGAAAATACGCCATCGGGTACACCTGGTGACTGGATGCCGCATGAGATTAAATCGCCCATCCGTGATGTTTTGAAGCGAGAGATTCAAGTTGACCGTCAGCTTGTCCGGCAACTCATTGATCACACGGCTGTTGAGCAACTTTTTAATGACATCCTGACGGACACACTCACGGATTTTGTTGAAACCTTAAAGGGATTGTCAGCCTCCACAACCCCACAATCTGTGTCAAAAGGTTTCGGCCGCTTGAAAAGCTTAAGAGACAAAGCCATGACGGCCACTCCATTGGGTTCCATCACTCAAATGCTTGAGCAAAGTGCCCAACGGAAGATAAGAGAGCAGGTGGATGCAGCCATTGTGGCATGTTTAGATCGCGCTGCCGATCATTTGACGCAGCCGGCACACCAAACCTTACAGGCACAATGGCGTGCCCATATGTTTGATGTGGTTCTGAACACAAACAATACGGTCTTTGCAGCTCAAGTCGATGCGCTCGATCCTGACTCTTTGGTCGAAGCCATTACTGCCATTGTGCGAATCTTCATCCAAACCGAAGATTTTAATGAATTGTTAAACTCTGGTGTTGAGATGGGATTTGAAAGCCTAGGTGAGAAGTCCATATTCACCATCTTAACAGAAGCGGGCCTTGATTATGACTGGCGTTCTGAAACCGAGCAGCAAATCACGGAAATTGGCTTGGGCGTGATAAATAGTCCCGAGTTTTCGAAGTGGTTATTTGATTGGCTGGGGGAAGCAGATCCAGGAGGCGAACCTTAAACGCAAAACTTAGTGCTCAGAGATTTCTGCATTTTCGATAAGTTTGAACTTAGCTCGCAGCGGAAGGTGGTCACTAATCTGATTGGCCGATTGAATGACTTCAGATTCGATCAGTTCTAAAGGTCCACCGTAAAATAGGTAGTCAAT
>JAYYJC010000297.1:0-3232 GCA_036146655.1 Myxococcota bacterium
ACGAATATGATGTAGATTGGTTTCAAATAACCCCTACCGAAGCGTCCACTTTGTGTGTGTCGCTGTATGCAGAAACCAGTCAGGGAACCATTATTGATGCAATGGTCTATCCATTAAATGCCCAAGTTGAACCAACTGAAGGACCTTACTCAGACTTTGAAGGTGTTGTGGCCGGTTATAACCAAACCAGTTTTCCAGCAGAATATTCTGTTTACATTGGGCAAGGTAGAACACTTGGACTTGTGGTTGCAGGAAGAGCCCCCAATCTAGTGTCGTCAAATGTTCCTTATTGCCTTTACATCTCTTTGATGGCAACAGACGAATCTGGCGCCAGAGCGCCATGTCCAATTCCTTCGGAGAACTATTCATGTCCCTTCTAACCTTACTGTGCGCTTCTCTCGGTTACGCCGAAGATGCGTCATACCGGAGCTTTGATCTTATCGACGGGCGGAGTGTATCTGGCGCTGTGGTGAATACCACTGACAATGGATTTTTGATTAGAGACAAAACTGGAGTCTTTCTGGTTGAGTTTGAACAAATGGCCAATATGGTTAACATCACGCAATCAGAATTTGATGCACAGCCAAGCCGCAAAGTCTACTTGTTTCAAGACAGTACCATCAGTGCCCGCTCCAATTATCCCATTACACAGGCTCAAACAGCCACAAAGGGAATTACTTGGAAAAATAATGATTCTTTGCCGATTTCGCCCAATTCACTTGAAGATTGTAAACAACAAGCCATGTGCGTGTCTAACCTATTGAAGGACAATCAAATCAGTGAACTTATCTACATGACACAAGAAAAAAATACCATTAGAGCGTATTCCTTTTATGCAGACATCAGCAGGGAAACTTTGGCTAAGGAAGTTCCAATAGATGATCCCAAGTTTCCTGACTTCACAAAAATATACAGTCTCATTATTGAAACCATGGGGTACAACACACCCAAAAAACCATCCCTGCCCCTGCTAATGCCTCCTGAAGCAACCAGTATTAATTGGACGGCTTGGGTTCCAATCGCAGGGCTTCCCTCAATGACCGCACAAGATCCCATTGGTGCGACCAAAAGTTTGGCAATAGCCATACCGAGTTCACTTTTCCTTGTGTATCTATCTGGCCGTTCAGCCTCAACAAAAGGTCAATTCTTTCTGACCAGTGTTGGTGCTTACAGCGTTGCCACGATCGGAACCAATCTCGTTGTTTCTTCTCCTAAGAACAAAGACAAATCACCATCAAAATCTTCCGCAAAAGAGAATTAGCAGTAAGGTCACCCAGCATTTATTATCTGAAGTTGGGGTTAACAAACACTAAAAAAGACAAAGGACATGCATGCATGTCCTTTGAACATTTAACGGTCTACAACAGACTAGAAGCCGAAGTAAGAACCACCTGCAGAGCTGCAAGCACCTTCGGCGCTAGAAGCATCCCAAGAACCTGAGTCATAGAGTGCGGTTACACCGTAGGTGAAATCTCCACCAGCGGGAAGGTCACACTCACCAACTGCATTTGAAGTTGGGCAGCCTGGGTTTGCAATGAAAGAGGTTTCGATACCGTATTGAGAAGCGAGGTAATCGCAGCTAGCAGTAGCAGAAGCTTGATCCCAACCTTCAGTGGTGTAGTGATCATAGCAGATACCAAATGCAGCAGCATCACAGCCGTAAACAGCTGCAGTGTTGTCGTCGGTATCACCAGCACTGTCTGCGGTGTCGCCTTTGTTTGATGTACAAGCTACAGCAAGAGTAGCAAGAAAAAAGAGTGATTTATTCATGGTTGCGTCTCCTATAAAGTTAGGCAGGTCTATCATAACAGATGAAAAAATGCTGTGCAAGCAGTTTACTTTCACAGATGCACATTATTTTGTTCATTTAAGTGTCTGACTCACAACTGAAGGAGAATATTAAAGACACAAGGTCATGTCAGAATTTGTGCACCAACCTTATTTCACACACAAATCCTTGTTGAATTGACACGCAACTTCATCAGATATCCTGGCTAACCCTTCCCGCATGTCTTCAATGTAAAGATAGCTGAGTACTAATATTAAGAGGAAACCAGTGGTGATGCTGATGGCAAGTCTACGAACCATGGTTTTGGTTTGAATCATACATCAAAACTCACACCTTGAGCGAGCGGTAAATCAGGGCTCCAATTCAATGTACAGGTCTGCCGACGCATGTATGCTTTCCAAGAATCTGAGCCTGCTTCGCGTCCACCACCTGTTTCTTTTTCTCCACCAAAGGCTCCACCGATTTCAGCACCAGATGTTCCAATGTTTACATTGGCTATTCCGCAGTCTGAACCTTCATGAGATAAAAACTGTTCCATTGACTTCATGGAATCTGTAAATATTGCAGAAGACAAGCCTTGTGGAACATCATTCTGATAGCGAATGGCTTCATCAAGATTGTCATAGGCAAAGACATACAGTATCGGTGCAAAGGTCTCGTGCTGGCAAATGGCCATATCAGGCTTAGCTTCAATGATTGTGGGTTGTACAAAATAACCTTCACGGGCAATTCGTCCGCCACCAGTCACTAATGTTCCGCCTTGTGCTTTGGCTTCTTTAATGGCCTCTTCAAACTGCTGAACGGCCTGTTCATCAATGAGTGGACCAAGTAAGACCCCGTCTTGTAATGGATTGCCATGTGTGATTTTTTCAAAAACAACTTTCAACTTTTGAAGGAACGAATCGTAAATGCTTCTGTGCAAAAATAAGCGTCTTGTAGTGGTACATCTTTGACCGGCCGTTCCGACAGCGGCAAAAGTCACTCCACGAACCGCTAAGTCTAAATCTGCAGATGGCTCTACGATAACCGCATTGTTGCCCCCAAGCTCAAGGAGACATCTACCAAGACGACCAGCAACGACCTGATTCACATGACGACCCATTCGAGTAGACCCCGTGGCAGACATTAAAGGAATTCTTTTATCTGCGATAAACCGTTCACCAATGTCCTCATCTGAACCAATAATAAGGCCCAATAACCCTTCAAAACCATGTGCTTTGAGAACTTCATTCATTAAACGATGAGTCGCTATGGCTGTAAGAGGTGCTTTGAGTGAGGGTTTCCAAATGACTGCGTTTCCGCAAACCATCGCCACCATCGCATTCCACGCCCAGACAGCATTGGGAAAATTGAAAGCCGTAATCACACCAACGATTCCCAAGGGATGCCACTGCTCGTACATTCGATGTCGGGCTCGCTCAGAATGCATTGTTAAGCCATACA
>JAYYJC010000298.1:0-7280 GCA_036146655.1 Myxococcota bacterium
AAGGTATCGAGCCTGATAATCTTGATTTGGGCCTGTGATGGTCACTATGCCCTGTCCAATGGTTAATGTTGGCGTTGGAAAAAATGGGCTACTCAATAACCGTTCAACAGTGCTGACATGTGCGTGAGGATCGATGGTTCCGAGTGGTGTCATTTCGCCAAAATCTAGCGTAAACTCGCCCCATTTGAGTTGTGTATTACTGTCGAGCAGTGATTCAGGCGGGACAGAAAAGTCCTCTGTGGAGGAGTAAAACCCATCGATGTTGTTGTCAGATTGTTCTAGGAGTACGCCACCATTTTGAAACTCAATCATCCACATGTCTCGAGTTTTATCATGGACTTTGGTTCCGTAATGTTCAAGTAATAGAGCACGGCCCATTAGTGGTTTAGAGTATTCACCCATCTGGATCCACCCAGTTGTTTCCATGCTTAAACCGTGTAGATCAGTCGTCCAACCCTCGGTTTCAATAAGAGCGACTTTTGATGGAAGTGAGTTTGAAAATGTTGCTTGAATATTGTGGAGTGAGTCTCGAACCCGAAGGCTCCACTCAGTGCTGTAGCTTAGTGTTTGAGAGCCAATTTGTACGGTATCATTACTGAATAGACTGTCGTTTTCGGTCCCCCGCATGACATACTCGATTGGTGCACTTTGGACTCCGTTGTCTTGATGGTTGGTTTTACTCAGTCGCAGGGATGTCAGGCCTTTAAAGATCCCAGTATTTCCCTGACTCATTCTGACGAGTAAAACATTTTTGTCTTCAAGATGAACGATTGCTTCCCACAACCGCCGCTCCGTGATTGTTTCAGAAGGTGCACAGGCCATTAACCAGAGCATGACAAGTCCTGAATATAGGTGTCTGCTATCATATCCAAAGCTGGGTGAGGCACATATTGAAATTGCTTCGGCCACATTGATTGTTGACAATGAAGTTGTCCTTGATCTCTCATTTTCCTGAGATAATCATGAAATAAATCTTTGCCCGTTTCAATACAATCTTTGGTTTGGGGCAGTTGTTCGCATCTTGCGAGATTGAGCGGTGATTGTTCAAGCTCGGCTCTGTAGATAACAGTCCATGGCACCCGCTCATCTGCATTTAGTCCCATTGTTGTTATCAATTCGACCCACTCTTTGTTTGGATTTGCTCGAACGGCTTGATTGAGAAGGTGTAGTCGACAATCGACTTCGTATTGGCCAGCAGAGGCGCAATAAATAGAATTTTCGCTATGCTCGGCGAGCATAAAGGCACACTCATTGGCCGGAGAACCGGTTAGTATGGCGCAGATTTGCTCGGCTGTTTCGATGTTATTTGCCTTTAGAAGCTGATTGGCGCCCCACAAAAGACAGTCTTTTTTGTCATCAGGATGCGCAATCGCATTACAGTGTTGGATGCTTCGATCAGGATTGATTTCAATGAGGGACAAGGCTTCGCTGTATAAGACTCCTCTTGGCGTGTTGCAGCCAATGAAAAACAAACTCTGCACCACTATACAGAGGATACATTTAAGTTTTTTTACTTTGGTGCAGCAATGAGAGCTTAGATTGAAACGCTGCATTTTAGGCGTCTCATACGCATTGGACATGCCATTAAAGAGGGTTATCATGGATTGAGGTATGACATCTGGTTTTGTGTGTCTTATCGTTATTGTAGTTTATATTTTTTGGTCTATTTATTAAAAGGGGGACATATGTCTGATGGCAAAGCAACCGTTCTGGTCATTGAGGACGAAGCCGATATTCGAAACCTAATCGCTATTAACCTCAGAGCCAATGGCTTTGAAGTTTTGACAGCCGAGAATGGTGCGGTTGGGCTTGAACTGTTGAAACAGCATACACCCAAAGTGATCACACTGGATTTGATGATGCCGAACATGAACGGCATTGAAGTTTGTCATGCCATTCGATCTGATGCAAGCATCGCAAAGACATATGTGTTGATGGTTACCGCCCTTGGTGAAACAGAAGATCGTCTTGCAGGCTTTGAGGCTGGTGCAGATGATTATGTTCCCAAACCCTTTAATGTGGATGAACTGGTGCTTCGAGTTAAAGCGGCTTTTCGTCGAATCAATGCAGCGTCCGTGTCGACATCCTCAGAAAGCTCAGAAATGGAAATGGGCATCTTACGCATCGATGACAGCAAACATCGAATCTGGATTAATGATGAAGAGATTTCGATGACCATAACCGAATACAAACTTTTGTTCCATTTGGCCTCAAAAGCAGGGAATCTGTGTAGCCGCGGTGAACTTTTACAGGAGGTTTGGGAACTCCCTCCGAACTTAAACACACGAACCGTGGATACCCACATTAAGCGTCTTCGGCAAAAACTTGGTGCCGCAGCGGACTACATCGAAACGGTAAGGGGCGCAGGTTATCGATTTTCGGAGAGTGTGTGAGCGTTGATCTGAGCTCTGCAGACAGTCGGCTCATTCAAGTCCTTGTCGAGCGCTCACCCAACGGCATCCTAGTGACAGGAAAGGACGGCCTACTACAGGTTGTTAATCCTGCCGCACTTGAAATGCTCACCATGGTTGGTAACCCCATTGGACGCAGTCCCGAGGATGCGATTATGGTCCCTGAAGTGGTGTCTGCATTTCATCAGCCAGAACTGAGTGGAACTTCCTTTCGTTATGGCTCAAAAGAATATTTGGTGCGCATCGTCGATTTGGACAATTATGGTCAGCTCATCATTTTGGAAGATGTGACAAGCATCCGACGCTCAGAACAATATCGTCGTGAGTTTGTGGCCAATGTTTCTCACGAGTTGCGGACTCCGACCACTTCAATCACGGGTTATGCTCAAACACTTTTGTCGGGACACATCGATCTGTCTGAAGATGCCCGATCAATGGTGGAGGTTATTCATCGAAATGCCATCCGCCTAAGCAATTTGTTTGAAGATCTCTTAACCCTTTCACGCATTGATAATTCTGATGCCCCACTTCCGGTACAGGCCCTTCAATTGGATGGGATAATCAGTGAGTGCATTGACAAACAACGTCCCCGTGCTGACGAACGCAGCATTAATTTTCAGGTTATCAGTGCAGCAGGGGTGGTTGCTTTGTGCAACCGCGATGCCTTAAACCACATCATTGGGAACTTGGTTGAAAATGCTGTAAAGTATTCCCGTGATGGCGGCCTCGTGACAGTTCGAATTGCTCCACGAGACTCTGAAGTGCTTATTGAAGTGATCGACTTGGGTGAAGGGATTGCGCCGGCACATCAAGAGCGGATTTTTGAACGCTTTTACCGCGTCGATAAGGCTCGTTCTCGTGCCGTGGGCGGCACTGGCCTTGGTCTTGCGATTGTCAAACGGTTGATTGATAGAATGGGTGCTCGTATGGAATTGCGCTCACGAGTGGGAAGTGGTAGCATATTTCGAGTATTTTTGGCACGAGCCATGGAGGGATAATGTTGTTGGCTGGTTTAATATTTGCGTGTTCAGATCCGGTTCAAGAGTACAGCATACCAAAAAAAACAGACGATAATTGGGAGGATTGGGCTCAAAAGTCTCCTGCTCAACAAGGTGCACCCGTTGGTGAAGCCATTGGGAAACCCCCAGAGGATGGCCTTCCGGCTAATGATCCAAATGGGGCGCCTGTCGCTCAAATTGAGCCCCCCGGTGAAGGTGTCCCACAAAATCCGGGTGAGGAGCTTAACGCACCTCCGCTTGTTCCTGAGGGGCGAGCAGAAAATGCAGCCCATCTCGACTCAGGTGAATGCCGTCCTGTGGCTTCTTCTGAAGCGTTTGCTCCAAGCGAAGCAGATGGTTTGAAACTCACTGGGACCATTAAAAAACCAGATGGCATTGTGGGATCCATATTGCTTGAATTTGCCAAATCCAGTGATGGGCAAAGTCAAACCCATTACGGTGTTGTGTGCGGTTTTACAGAGAGTTTTACTGTTGATGTTCCGACCGGCCTTTCAGATGTTTATGTGGTGGCATTTGTGGATGTCAACGGTGACGGGCCTTCTGAAGAAGATCCACGGGGCATGATTGGGCCCATTAGTCCCAGTCAATCTGGTGAACTTGACGATATTACCGTTGATAACAATGCTAAAATTGCGCCACTGGCTCTTCCATTTATGCCTTTTGTCAACAATATGCCAGTGATTAATCAAGGGGAAAATGGAACTGAACAGCCCATCAACACCGATGACCTTCCGCCACCCACCACTGAAGTGGGTTTTGGCCGTGAAGAGCTTGATGTCCCTGCAGTAGAAGGGGAGGATGACGCCGACTTACCCCCTCCGGTTGCAGAACCTTCTGATGATGTCATTGACGAAATTCCACCGATTGAAGGCACACCAGAAGCCGTTCAGCCGCCTCAAGGTGATGCGCCTTGAGGCAGTCCGTAAATGTCTATTGAGTTGCCTTTGATCCATGGCTCACCAAGTGACTCGGCTGCAATGCGCATTAATGATGTGAACTCCTCTTGCCTCAATGGGTACAGAACACTTTCATCTGAAAATACAATCCCTTTCCCCAAATGCGCATTGGCATACGGCAAATAGATTTCCGGTTCAGTGGCCAAAAACTCTCGTAAGTATCGACTGTGGACCAAGATAAATCCAAATCCAGCTTCTCGAAGACCCTCAATATTTAGCGGGTCCGGTTCTTCTGTTGAAGGCAATATGGCTTGAGTGAGTTTTGAAGAAATCTCAACAAATGGCACTTCTTTTGAAATACTGGGATACTCTGAATAACGCAATGACATGGCAATTGGGCGTTGATGGATGACCTGATACCAAAAGTAGATGCGCATGTGGTTGCTGGTGAGATTGACTGGAATGTTTAAAAGTGCACCCTTTTGTGGAATGTGCCTCAAAAACAAGGCGTGATCTGTTTTGGGTAAGCCGGTAGTGACAAGGGGGATTTGATAACTCGGATAGACAAAGAATTCAGTAAGCACCAAGGCTCCAAGACCCCAATGCCATTTTTTTGCCAAGAATCGATCTACTGTGATTGCAAAGGCGATTGAGAAAAATAGGGTGGCTGGAATAATCATGCGGTGGGGAAGTGTCATCCAGTTCAGCGCAGGTTGATTGGTAATCAGGTACCACCATGGCAATGCATACATGTTCCCACGCTCAGACTGCAACACTTCTCCGTCGAAACTGAGTGCAGGTCCCAAAGCAAGTACCGTAAAGCTCAAACCCAGCACGAGGCACAGGATACCCCATTTAGAACGCTGTCCGAGTGGAGCGACCAAACTGCCAATGACCAGAATGACTCCAGGATAGATTAAATCTTGAAAGGGTGGGGGCAGAACCTCAAGCTTCCAAAGTTTGGCCATAGGGTCATACAGGTGTTTAAGGTCACTGACATAAGGCACACTGAGGCTGATGCTTCCAGATGTGATGTCGTTGAGTCTATTGCTGTGCTGTAGGCTTTCCCAAATCCACCATCCAACAGGTGCAAATAAAACTAGACCAACCAATACTGAAAGACTGGCTGCTGCAAACAGCCTTTTCCAATTGGTTCTATCCTCGAGCAGGCATACGGCAAAAACGGCTGGTGCAGCAAACGCCATTGCCAAACCCCAATATTGATTTCCGATTAGCAGAAGAAATAATGCAACTCCTGAAATCAAGGTGTTCTTCCATGTGAAATGGGTCATGACTTTTAGCCAAGACCAAAGCCATAACGGGAGCCAACAGGTGTTTAAAGCTTCAATATTTCCATTAAAGGCTTCACCAAGGGTATGAGGGCAAAAAGCATAGATTAAGCCACTTATTACGCTTGAAGATCTCGAAAGTCCCAGCTGTTTACACAACAAAAAACCACCTGATGCTGACAATACGAAGAGTAAAAGCTGTGAGGCTGTCACTGCTGAAGGGACCCCAAAGATAAGCTGAACGGGCAGCATCAACACAAGCATGATGGGATCTTTGAGCCAGAGTGCCCCTCCATCAGGGAAGTCAGACAGGAGTGTAAACTGAGGCCAAGTCCCTTGCTCGATGATGCTCTGTGCAAACCAAAAGTGTCCCCAGACAAATGCCCAAATCTCAGCACCTGACGCACCAACAACTCTCCGTCCACCGCTACTCACCGCATCCCAACACAGGAAACAGCCAATGACAAGGCTCAATAGAGCTGCTATGAGCAGTCCTTTTTTGTCGATTTGATTGGGGGTGGTATTCATGGCTTGGTCAATGGAAATTGCCAAATGGCATCTTGCTTGAAATATTGACCTTCTCCGAGTTCTTCACTGAGGAAGTTGAGAACTTTTTGTCGATTCTCGGGTGGAATATAGGATTCGTGGAGTATCAAATATCTGAATCCATTGCTCTTCAACCAGAGGATCGAATCTTGATTTGCAGAGCCCATTGGTGGTCCACTTTGGTCAAACGCCTTTTCCTGTAATCCTCTCATCAACGGAAGTTGATAGGTTTCACGCGACATATTTGCTTTATCGACCATTCCAAGTCCTTTCCGATGGTAAATTTGATAAAAGAGTTGTTTTTGGTTGAGAATGTTTAATCTCGCAAAATAATCAGGAGAAATGCTGTCTGGTCCTAGGATGTCGCAAGGAAATTAAACCAAACCATAAAATTCATCTAATTGTGCATGTTCTGCATAGACTCTGGGCAAATGTACCGTTTCGGTTTGGATTGGAAATGGTGGTGCTGGGAGCAACCAGATGTCTGCAAGTGTGAGTACACCAATGCCCCATGACCACTTAATGGAATAACGGTTTATAAAATGCTGTAATCCTGTACCTGCCAGCACCCCCATCATCAATGTGGCCACAACAATGGCCCTGTATCTCATAATGAAAGCCCCTTCCTCTGGCATGAGATTGAGTAGAATATCAGTGGGCAATGGAACGGGTGAACCCGCTTGTTCGGCGGAGCCAAATGAAAATAGGATAAAGAAGAGTGCAATGCCAGCCCATAAAATCACTTTTCGATTTCTACTGGTGATAATGGCCATCAAGCACAAGGCAATAACACCGATCCCGAGATATGCGATGTGGTGTTCGCCAGGGATTGTATTGCCGCCGCCCATCCGTAACTCTACTGGCCACACTAGACTGAGTGGAGTGGCAGTGATCCCAAAAAAGTCTGCGTTTTGACCACCTGTGGCAGGTGCCAATAGACTTTTTATTCGACCCTTAAAATGAAACAACAAAGGAAAACATCCATATAGTCCAATGGCAATGCTTAGCACAGACGCAATCGTTCCTTTGACTCTTTGGACCAAATCACTTTCTGCAAAGGAATACAGGAACAACATGAAACAGAGTGGGATTGAAAATATAAAGTAATAAGGGGAAGCA
>JAYYJC010000299.1:0-3909 GCA_036146655.1 Myxococcota bacterium
ATTTACATTGCTGTCGCTCACCCTATTTTCCCCATGTGTGAATCATATATATTGTAAAGCAATCAAATAAAGAAAGCCGTCGTATAATCGACGGCTTTGAGGTTTAAAGTCGGATAACTGAAGGAATAAATCCAATACAGAAATCTTTTTGGTATAAAGACTAGCTGACGACGGTTACTGCAACATTTGCAATGACACCACATCCCAAGTCTACTTCTACCTCATAGCTGCCCAAAGCCTTGATGGCGTCAGCGATTTTGATTTTGCGACGGTCCACTGTTATCTCCAGAGCTTCAAGAGCTTCGGCGATATCGCGGTTGGTTACAGAACCAAATAGACGGCCATCTTCACCTGATTCACGGGTAAATGACAGCGGATGTGAAGCCACTTTTTCTGCCAGTTCAGTAGCTGCTTTGTGTTCTTTTTGAAACTTGATCTTTGCCATGTGCTGCATGTGATTAAGCTGTGCAAGGTTGCGCTCATCTGCAATGATGGCTAGTCCACGAGGAATCAAGAAGTTACGTGCATAGCCTGGTTTTACTCTAACGATGTCCCCTGTTTGTCCAAGGTTACTAACATCTGATTGAAGAATAATTTTCATGTCTATCTCCTAATCCATCTTGAGGTATGGAATTAGTGCGATGTGACGAGCACGCTTAATGGCTATGGCCAATTCTCTTTGCTTCTTTGCACTTACACCAGAAATTCGACGAGGAATAATTTTTCCTCTTTCAGTGATATAGCTTCTCATGAGTTTGGCATCTTTGTAATCGATTACTTTTTCTCCAGAAGAGAATGGACATGCCTTTCTACGCTTCATTCTACGTTTCATTTTATTCTCCTTAGTTACTGATCAATGCCGCATTCAGGCGTTCAATGGTTTTCTGTGAGCGCTTTACAGCAGCTTCCTTTCGGGCTTCCATGAGCTCTTCGGAGCCAAAGTCCTTAATGTCATCATCAAGCTTGACGGTCAGAAAGCGAATAATATTACTTAGACGGAGCTTAATGTGACGCTCAAGGAGTGCAGGAGTTTCTCCCTCTGCAACAAAATCAACGAGGTAATAATTTCCGTACTTTGACTTTTGAATGGGATACGCAAGCTTTCGCTGTCCCCACGAGTCAAATACGAGTACCTGACCATTTTGCTCAGAGATAAAGCCCGTAATGCTTGTTTTTATGTGCTGAACGACATCTTCAGTCAATTCTGGACGGGTGACCAGAACCAGCTCATATTCATTTATTGCCATGATTTCCTCCACATGGACGAATAGGGAGAGAGTATGCCCCTCTCCCGAAGAGGTTGATTAGTTAAGAAATGATCCGATTAAGCCTTGTCCAGCTGGCCCAGCCAGTAGTGGAGCAAGTACGAGCGCAATCACACTCATAAGCTTAACAAGAATATTAAGAGAAGGTCCTGCGGTGTCTTTGAACGGATCACCTACAGTGTCACCCACAACTGCGGCGTCGTGAGTGGGAGTACCTTTTTTGATGAACTCCCCTTTGCTATTTTGAAAGCCAGGGCCTTCAAATGACTTTTTGGCGTTGTCCCATGCACCACCTGCATTTGACATAAAGATAGCCATCAATACACCAGCCACAGTCACACCTGCAAGCAGTCCACCAAGGGCATCTTTACCCATGACGAAACCAACAAGAACAGGAGAGACAACTGCAATCAATCCAGGAAGAATCATTTGCTTGATGGCTGCCTTTGTAGAAATATCGACACAGGTTGCTGAGTCAGGCTCTGCCTTCCCTTCTTTAAGCCCAGGGATTTCACGGAATTGTCGACGAACTTCTTCGATCATGTCCATGGCTGCTGAACCAACTGCATCCATTGCCAAAGAAGAGAATAGGAATGGAAGCATCCCACCAATAAACAGCCCTGCCATGACGATTGGATTCGCAATGTCGATGCTTTGAATGTTGGCTGTCTGCATAAATGCTGCAAAGAGTGCCAAAGCGGTCATCGCAGCTGAAGCAATGGCAAAGCCTTTACCAATTGCAGCGGTCGTGTTTCCAACTGCATCAAGCTTGTCAGTTGTTTCACGCACATGAGGTTCTTGTTCAGACATCTCAGCGATACCACCTGCATTATCCGCAATCGGACCATATGCATCAACAGCAAGCTGAATACCAGTTGTGGACAGCATACCAAGGGCTGCAATTGCCACACCATAGAGACCCGCAAAGCCGTATGTTGCGACAATACCAAAAGCAATCAGAAGCATGGGAATGGCTGTGGATTCCATACCGACACCAAGTCCAGCAATAATGTTCGTGGCTTCGCCAGTCTGGGATTGCTCTGCAATTTTGTTCACTGGCTTTTTACCCATTGAACAATAATAGGAAGTAATCATACCAACAAGTACACCAATTGCAAGACCGATGACAGTTGCGATACCGACATGATACCAAAGGATTGTTTTGCCAGTTGAAGTGACAAGACCATCAGCGGGCCAAAGCATGTTAGCCAAACCAAATGTTGCCAAGGCCATAACACCAGCTGCACCAAAGGCACCAAAGTCAAGTGCATGTTGAATCTTTGTGGTGTCAGCACCTTCTGGAGCTTTAACAAATGCGGTACCAATGATTGAACAGATAATTCCACCACTTGCAACGAGAAGAGGAAGTAGAATTGGTCCTGTGCCAACTTCACCGCTTACCGCAGTAAAACCAAGACCCAGTACCATGGTTCCAATGATTGCGCCGACATAAGACTCAAAGAGGTCTGCACCCATTCCTGCAACATCACCAACATTGTCGCCAACATTGTCAGCAATAACAGCCGGATTATAGGGAGAGTCTTCGGGAAGCCCTTGCTCAACCTTACCAACAAGGTCTGCACCAACGTCGGCAGCCTTTGTATAGATACCCCCACCAACACGAGCGAAAAGTGCAATAGAAGAAGCACCCATTGAAAAACCTGCAATCACATTGAGTGTTTTTGGAAGGTTACCTTGGAAAAGCGCCGTGTCGAATGCGATGAACAGCAAGCCAAGACCAAGTAGTGCAAGTCCAACGACACTCATTCCCATGACAGTACCGCCATCGAATGCCACTTCAAGAGCTTTCGGAAGCGATGTACGTGCAGCAGCAGTGGTTCGAACATTGGCCTTTGTGGCAACACTCATACCAACCCAACCTGCCAAGGCGCTTGCAATCGCCCCAAGGACAAATGCACCCGCAATGATTGGGCTTTGGTTTTCACCACCAGAGTTTGCGATTGCCAATAGGATTGCAACCACAGCAACAAATCCGGCAAGTACTTTGTATTCAGCTCGAAGGAAAGCCATTGCGCCATCTTCGATGCGCTGTGCAATGACCTTCATGTTATCAGTACCAGCATCCTGAGCTGTCACTTTCTTGGCTTTCACAAAAGCGAAGGCCAGAGCGATGACTCCTGCAACAGGTGCGGCAAAAACAAGATTATCCATTATTTCTCCATCCATAAGGATTTTTGTTTGTGTGTAAAGTAAGTTTATGCGTCATAGACGCACATTAAATGTGTTCATCGCAGCTTCAGCACCATTGCGAATAATTGCTTCAATGCAATCTACTGCTCTGTTGACCAATTGTTCAATTTCAAATGCTTCTTCTGAATTAAATCGTCCAAGAACATAACGAGCGGTATCCCACCCAGCTGGGGTTTGACCAATCCCAAAACGGACTCTAAGGTAGTCACTTCCGATACACTGCGAAATGTGTCGTAAGCCATTGTGTCCACCATGCCCACCGCCGTTTTTACACCGAACAGTTCCAAACGGAAGTGCCAACTCATCATGTATTACAATGCATTGCTGAGGTGTGAAACGCTTTGCGGTCATTGCGGATGCAACTGATTTACCTGAGACATTCATGAATGTTTGTGGAAGCAGTAAGAGGACCTTCTGATCGTGAATGCGACCT
>JAYYJC010000300.1:0-2697 GCA_036146655.1 Myxococcota bacterium
GGTATCTGAGTATTTTCAGAATACTTTGAGATTATATTGACAGCTTTGAGTAACTGCTCGTTGGTCATTCCTCTGCGATACATTCTCATGGTTTCAGACGATCCTGTTTGGATACCCAACTCTGTAAAGCAGAGACCAGCATCAATCAAAGCAGAATACTTTTCTTCGGTGATTGTCGTGGGAGAGCATTGAGCACGGAAAGGCAATCCTATTTCGGACTGCCAGACTCTGGAAAACTTTTGTATTTCATCTAAACTGGTTGAAAAGAAAACATCATCTTGGAAATGAACAAGTCCAATTTCAGGATATTTCTGCACCACAGCCTTGATCTCAGCAACCATATGCTCGACTGAGCGACGTCGTAGATAACGCTGTCCTTTATACAAATCGTGATTGAACGCTACCCCGCAGTAAGAACACTTGTGTGGGCAGCCTCTGGTAATCATTGTTTTATAGGTGTATCGCATGTCACCATTTCGATCTGCATATCTTGGCATCCGTTCAAGGAAGACCTCCCAAGTCAACTTCACAAGACGAGTATGGTCGTCAGAGTAACTCCAGTCATCTACAAAATCATAATCTTGAAAAGGAAGTGTATCTAAGTCCTGAACCAATGGGCGGTGTGGGTTTCCGACCACCTTGCCATTTGACTTTCGAAACCAAAAGTTTCTCAAATCTGTGTAGTCTTCCCCACTTTCAATACGGTTTACAAGTTCAAGAAGAGCATGCTCGCCTTCTCCAACACAAACAATGTCTACAAACTCCAATGCCTGTTGAGGCATGGTTGTAGGATGAAATCCCCCCCAAGCGATGGGTACATCTGGCATGGCCATTTGGATGGCACGGGTGGCTTGAACCGCCACATCAAACATGCTGGTTAAAAAAGAAATACCAATAAAATCGGCGCCTTCACACAGCGCCACGAGGTCATCCGACATCGTTTGAGGCATCTGCATGATGTACCCCTCACGAACATGGAGATGCGAGTAGGTATCGGCAGGTAGAAAAATCATACGGACAGTATGCCCGTGGAGTTTCAAGAACGCTGAAAGCGTTCGAATACATGGAGAATAATGATCAGCAGGGGTTGGATTGATTAAAACAACATGCATAAAAAACCTCAATGGAGACCTTAACAATATAACAGAGTAAATCTACATCAACCGAAACTTCGATATTTAGACAATCAAGAACAAGTTTGCATGCATTCTTTCCTCGACATTTGAATGTAAAACCCCTAAATAGGATGGGTATTTTAGCACGCCAAAAATCTTTATAATTTACAGAGGAGATACTGTGGCACTTCAAAATTACCTATTCACTTCTGAATCTGTATCAGAAGGTCATCCAGACAAAATGTGTGACCAAATTTCTGATGCCATCCTCGACATGCATCTCGCCCAAGACCCAAACGCCAGAGTGGCATGTGAGACACTTATCAAAACAGGTTTGATCGTCGTCGCTGGTGAGATCACTTCAAAAGCAACAGGCCTTAATTATCAAAAGCGAATCAGAGAAGTCGTTAATGAAATTGGTTACGATCACAGTGCTAAAGGATTTGATGGAAACACATGCTCAATCATGGTCGCTATTGAAGGTCAATCTGCTGATATTGCCCAGGGAGTCGACAGAGAAAGTGTTGAAACGCAAGGTGCTGGTGACCAAGGTATGATGTTCGGCTATGCATGCGATGAAACCAAAGAGTTGATGCCAATGTCAATCCTCTTTTCTCATAAGTTGCTCGAACAATATGCAACCCTTCGAAAGAGCGATGAACTCAAATGGGGACGACCAGACGCAAAATCACAGGTCACCGTTGAATACATTGATGGAGTGCCAACCCGCATTGACGCGATTGTCATTTCTGCTCAACATGCCGATGATGTGACTGCTGAAAAGATTGCGGATGACCTTCGTAACAAAGTGATTGATCCCGTTATTCCCTCAACTTTGATTGATGAAGACACCAAGTTTTTCTTTAATCCCACTGGTAAGTTTGTCATCGGTGGTCCAATGGGAGATTGTGGTCTCACCGGACGCAAGATCATTGTAGATACCTACGGGGGACATGGTGCACATGGTGGCGGTGCATTCTCAGGAAAGGACCCATCCAAAGTCGACCGCTCTGCTGCCTATTACGGCAGGTACATTGCTAAAAATATCGTTGCTGCAGGTCTTGCCAAAAGATGTTTGGTTCAGCTGGCCTATGCCATTGGTGTGGCACAGCCAGTTTCGATAATGGTCGATACCTATGGCACAGGCACTGTAAAAGACGAAGAACTTATTGAGTGTATTAAGGCTACATTCGACAGTCGCCCAGGAAAATTGATTGAGCACCTCGGATTGAAGAAGCCCATTTATCAAAAGACCGCAGCTTATGGTCACTTTGGACGCAACGAATTCAGGTGGGAAAAAACAGACATGGTAGACAACATCAAGGCTTATTTTAAAGCCTAGTGTAAAGCTCCTATTCTTTAAAAGACCTACAGAACTGTAGGTCTTTTTTATTAATGGCCATACGCAAGGCGTAACAACCTTGGAATTCGGAAAAGTCTTCATTTCAAATGGTCTTGCACTGAAATGTGCATCATAACAAGCAATGTCTAGATAATGCCGACTAAACTCAAATAGACATAAGCTGTTGGTGCTGTAAAAAGCAAAGAGTCAATCCTGTCCAGTATTCCACCATGTCCAGGC
>JAYYJC010000301.1:0-8262 GCA_036146655.1 Myxococcota bacterium
GATGTTCAACGAGAAGTATTTACAGCTCAAGTGAGATTGGCTCATCAATGTCAGTTACCAGTTGTCATTCACGATCGTGACTCAAATGGTGAAGTATTTCAAATCCTTTCTAATTTAAGTGCGTTTGAACAGGGGGTTCTCTATCATTGTTTTTGTGGAAACATTGAAGAGATGGAATGCATTGTTGCTGCAGGTGGTTTTATTTCTATACCTGGTATAGTAACCTTCAAAAATGCGGAACAAATGAGAGATGTGGTTCGAGCGGTTCCAATAGAGCGCTTATTGATCGAAACTGATTCACCATTCTTAACGCCCGCACCACACCGTGGAATACAGAACGAACCTCAATATGTTCGGTATGTTGCGGAAAAAATTGCGTCCTTAAAGAATATGTCTGCTGAAGATGTTGCTGAGGTAACCAGTAATAATGCGATGCAATTTTTTGGTTTTAAAAACCAAAAATCCACATCCTGATTGAGGGTGTGGATTTAGTATGGCCAACAGCAATCAATGCCGGTGGAATACAAAAGAACTTACTCTGCCTTATCTTGATGAATCGCAAAGGGAGGTGTCGTGCCTTTGTTTCGACGGATACGCTTGTTTTCTTTGCCAGCATTTTTACGACGAATGCGTCGGCGATTTTTTGTGGTTTGAGTATTGCTCGCCATGATAGACCTCGACTCTTAAAGATTGAACGACATTAACTAACACTATGGGTTATGATTGTCAACATGAAGGTGTTTCAAATTGGAACACCATTAACAGCCCAAAAATAAGGAATAAATGATGCTATTTCCAACCATTTTATTGCTAACCAGCTGTCAAGCCATCCAAAACATTAAAGACAAAATTAACGGTTTGACAGAATCGTTTGTTGTCTCTGGATTACTTTGGGGTGTTGAACCGGTTGAAGACGCCACTTTTGACTTAACTGGAACGGATTTTGAAAAATCCTCTTCGTTGACTGTATTTCTTGCCAACACTGAAATAGCAGGTAGTCTATCTGCAAATCCCATCTCACGGGCAACGGTGAGTTTGAACAATACAATAGCAAGTGTTGCAGTTCTTGAAGACAGCTCTGGTGTGTATAAAGCAGACAGTGACAATGGGTTGGAGTATATTGACGGAAGAATTCACAGTTTGGACATGGTTTATCTGGGAGAAGGACACAGCATTGAAAGTGTCATGCCGTCTGCTCCAGTGTTTACATTACCTGAAACCATGCCACCACAGTCATTGGTCGTAGATTTGACTGGGCAAGGGTACTTTCAAGCCCTGACTTTTGTTCTAAATCTCACCACAGGCGGAATAACATACGATAGCCGCCCGCAAGGCGCTGAAGCATTTTACGACTTGACGCATCCCAATGGTGATGCTCTAGAAGAGTCAGACATGCTTTCTAGTTTAGAAATACCAGCGTCTGCTTTTGAAGAACAGGGAATATACCTAGTTGGCATTGCTGGGTTGCAAGGGGCTTCTCAGGATCAGATGAGCAATGTCAATACAGTTCTATCAAGTTTTATTGGTGGAAAATTCCGATTTCAGAAAATATGTGTACCAGATTGCGACATCTTCGATTTTGACACAGGTTTTCCGAGCGACACTGCACAATAGCCTAGTCGATTTGAAGCTGACCCGGCAACAATACAGCAGCTCCATGTCCATCTAGTATGCGTTCCAGCATAATGGCATGGTCAATTGTGTGTCTCATTGATTCAGGAAGCTGCAAGTTGTATTTCATGTTTTGAACGAGTTGTGATTCTCGGTCATCCGAACTTGAGAAATCTTCAATGATAATCTCAAGCAGAGTTTTATGTTCTGGAAATCGAACAATTCCATAATCAGCAAGCCCTTCAAGTTCTGCAGCTTTCTCAAGGGCATCAGACAGACCACCAAGAGCATCAACAAGTCCTCTCTCAATCGCTTGTTCTCCAGTCCAGACACGGCCTTGAGCAACATCGTGAATGACTGACTTTTCGAGATTTCGACCTTCAGCGGCTTTTGTAATGAACACATCGTAAAATCCATTGAGAAAGTCTTGATATTTTGCCCGTTGTCTATCGTCAAAATTATGGACTTCTGAGAATATAGTAGAAAAGTGTCCTCTTTTATAAGTATGTTGTGTCACGCCGGCATAATCATACAGTCCTGAAAGATTAATCTTGCCACCAAAAACACCGATTGAACCTGTAATGGTATTGGGTTGTGCAAAGATAAAATCACTTCCCATTGAAATATAATAGCCACCACTGGCTGCGTAATCTCCCATCGAAACCACAACACTTTTACCGGCGGCTTGCAACTCCTCAAGCTCATGCCAAATAATATCTGACGCAGCACCGCTACCGCCTGGAGAATTTACACGCAAAACAACCGCTTTAATATTGTCGTCATCCTTTGCTTTTCGAATGTACCGTTTCATGGAAACATCACCCACAAACTGACCACCAAACATACTCTCACCGGAGTCACCACTCACAATGGCACCATCTGCATGAATGATGGCAATTTTATTGGGATTTGATTGCCAAGCGCTTCGCCTTTTTTTGAGATATCGATCACTGTAAATGACATCTGCTTCAGGGTCTAAAATTTCGTCAGAGTATGAAAGGCTGTCAATTAAACCACTTTCTAGGGCCGCTTGAGGTGTAAAGGGGGGATCATCGAGCAATGCAATTGATTCTTCATTAAGTAAGTTGCGGCCTTCCGCAATACTGTTTTGAAGTTGTCCAAACAATGAGTCTAGAAGCGCATTGGTGGCTTCCGATGCGGCCTCTGAGGGTCCAGTTCGTTCGTAGGGTTCGACTGCACTCTTAAAATCACCCACATGCGCAAAGTTAGCGCTAATATCAAGTTTTTCGAAAAGATTAGCATAGTAACTTTGAGTCACAGAAAGCCCATTGACCAAAAAGATTCCATTGGGTGAAATGTGGATATCAGAGCATGCACTGGCGAGATAGTATTCTTTATTTGAAAGTGCATCTGTGTGAAGAGTACATGGCTTGCCAGAATCAACGAAAGTTTTAATAGAATTCCTGATTTCATGTACCTGAGCCCAACCAAGATTTAAAGAACTCAAGTTAATGTGAAGACCACTTATGGCGTTGTCCGTGGATGCATCAAGAAGCATTTGGCTGACTTCAGTAGTAAGTGGTGGCAATGACTCAGGGTCGTCTAGCAAAGAACCGGAACCAGGCATATCTTTCAAACCGGCATCGAGTTCGAGTTTCAGAATTTTTGCACTGCCACCAAAATCGGCGGTTTCATTTTGCGAAAGCAAATAAATCCCGACCACAAGTGAAATGCTGATGAGCAATCCAAGGCCGATGAGCCACAATGTAATACGAGCCATTTTGGACACGGCTCCTCCTTAGTAAACATGACTTAATAACATGCTGACTCTAAGACTCAGAGATGCCTTCGTCAATAAGAGAGCTGTTGTCTGTGTTCGTTTAAATAGGAGGAGAGGGAAATACGCTCATTTTTATTCCAAGAACGAGCTGCAATAGTAGACGGAGCAACATTGAGTGAATGGTATTCTGGACCATCACCAAAAGCATTCTTCACCACAGTCAAGGAGTGTTCAGGTTGGAATATTCCAAGTGGAATTTGGATATTTCTCAACAAATGAGGAAGTCTTGAATTAAAAATCTTTGGATGATCGCCCCAAGACAGGCGTTGTTGAACGAAACGCAAGGGTGCCGTGCAAAGTCCATCATTTAAAATGCGACGCCGAATACTTGGTTCGAGTGCACTAAAGGTCGTATCCAAATCAAGTTGTGCGGCCAACGCTCCGATTGACTTGATGGGGATGGTCATTTGAGCGGGCATTAATGCTGTCCAACTTTTGTAGGCCGATGAGGGTTGTTGATAAGGCAAATCTATTATGGCAGCAGCATCGAAGTCATCAGAGCCGCCTATGCTCAACCATCCCATTGCAATAACAGCACCGATATCTGCACCCAACAACAACAAATTAGCCGAATCATATCGTCGTATTGAATCAACGGCAGCTGGAATATCATAATGCGCTATGTGCTCCATATCTGCAGTGTATTGTCCCTTGCTAAGGTCGTGACCTCTATGAGCCATTAAATAAACTCGGTAACCAGCCTCAAGTAAGCTGGCCAAATAACCATGCTCATTCAATAAATAGATTAAAGGATGAAAGTACGGACCCCCGACAAATAATATACTTGAGTGATGTGCTTGGGGTGGGTCAACCACAAACAATGGGGCAATGTGGCTATCAGAACTTTGGTACCAAATGTGGTCTACCACTTTGGTGTGATGTGTCTGCAAGAACGCATCATTGGGATGTCTCAGCTTCCATAATAAGGACGACAACAAATCGCCGTAGTTCTTGAGACGAGATGATGAGTCAGCTGAAGTAGATGAATTTTGGTACAAAAGGGTTGACATGTCAAGTTATTTTGGCATGTCAAGAGTCGGCTGTCAAGCCAACTTATGAAAATTGTTTACTGACTCAATGGATTAAAGAGTTTTTCAACACTGGTTCTGGTCAGTAATTCTTGGTTCCAAGCGTCCAAAGCTGACTGTTTTTGAGCGCTTTTCATTTGAGCGGCATAATAACGGCCAATTGACTGAAAGTCCTCATCAGTTGGTGGCGTTAAACTGAGAACTTCAAGAATATAGTAAGTGTTTTCGGTTGAAAATACCTGTTCCATCAATCCAGCTTCCGTCATTGCTTTTAAAGCAGTTTCAAACTCAATGTTACCTGAAAGACCTGGGATTGCAGAGTTCCCTTTGGGAAATGCATCTGGCCGTTCAACTGAAATATTTCTCGCACCAATACTCTCAGCGGGCGGGTTTCCTGTTGATTTCCAATCCTTTAAAATGGTTTCTGCAAAAACCTTTGCCAGTTCAGGGGATTGACGGTCTTTAATGCGCATTTTAGCAATGTCTTCTTTGGCATCATCATAACTAATTTCGGTAGCAGGCAATTTTGCAAGCCGTTTAATGAGTTGAAGTCCGGCTGCGGTTTCAACCACTGAAGTCAGTTCGCCGTCTTGAATTGCTTCTAAGGCTTGGATTGCTTCGGGACCAAGTTGAGTGGCATTAAGCGGTGTCAATGGTTGAGTTGTTTCGGAGTATTGAAGTGCAAGCGCTCCAAATTGTTCGCCATTCTCATAAGCCAATTTGGCATTTTCTAGGTCAGTTTTAAGCGCTTCAACATCACTTTCAGCACCAATGTTCTTTACGATTCGTTCAATCCTAAAACGTTCAGGTAGTTGATACAGTCGGGTGAGGTCTTCATCGTATTGTGCTCGAATATCCGCATCGTTGTCTTGCAACTCTGTTGCAATTTGCTCTGGCGTTGTTTCAACCTCAGCTGAGAATTGCGCACTTGAAACAGCGACATAGCGAACTTCAATTTCTGTAGCTATCGCACTAAATTTTGATTTTGCAATTGCATCGGGTAGTTCAACACTGTCAATAACCAACGAACGAAGTTTGCGAAGTGTTAGGTCTTGCCGAAGTTGACTTTCGAATTTGGCTTGCGAAAGACCGTCACTTTTCAGAACGCGGTCATATAATTCTCTATTAAATTTTCCGTCTGGACCTTTAAAAGCTTCTGTTTGAAGTATTTGAAAGGAGAGTTCTTTGTCTGATACTTCAATTTTGAGACGCTCAGCTTCTTGGAGCATGGCTTCTTGTAGAATTAATTCATCCAAAACTTGCCCTTGAAGCGCTTTTAGTTCGGCTTCATTCATGGCGGTTTGATTTTGCCGTGTGTATAATCGCATGAGCCGTTGTAAATCACTGTCTATAATTCTTTTTCCATTGACATAAGCAAGGGTTTGGGCCTGTGGACCCATACCTGCCGTGCCAACACCCCAAAATACGAATACAATGACTACAGCGACAAATACCAATCGTGCAATTGTACTGTCTGAATAGCGTCTGATGTCGGATAATAAAGCCATGTTTACCTCAAATTCAATGGCGTGATATACCCATTTTGAGCCTAAGTTGCAAGGAGTTCTTCAAAACATGTCTCGCATACAGCAAACTTTATGTGTGGATTTTGGGAGTGCCAATATAAGAATGTTTCTGTCTCCAAGGAACGAGATCTTTACTGAGAAAGCCTGTGTAGCGACACATGTCGGTTCAAAAGGAGACCCCCAATTTATGGCTCTGGGTGAAACTGCACTTAACATGATCGGTCGTACGCCCGAGCACATTCAAATATTAAATCCGATCCAAAATGGTGATATTATTGACTTTAAGTCTGCTGAAATTATCTTCAAAAGGCTTATGCATCGGGTTCAAGGTCGTATGCTTTGGCTTGGCCCCAATGTTATTGTTTGCGTACAAAAACAACCTCATGAAATACAACAACGCGCCATTCGTCGATTGTGTATGGTTTCCGGTGCGAGAAAGGTTGAATTCTCCATCCGTGCACTTGCCATTGCACGCGCTATGGAATTGAATATTCAAGACCCGCATGGCCATTTAATTGTGGATATTGGTCATGAGACAACAGATATTTCGATATTGTCCTTGGGCAAGGTTGTTTACGAACACCGTCTGAAAATAGCAGGTAAACACATTGCGCTTTCGATTGTAGCTGCCCTGAAAGACAAATACAAAATGAGCATTTCACTCGAGCAAGCAATGGGTGTGTTGCATGAGCATTTACAACTAAGAATTAACGGTTCAGCAAAACCATTTGAAGTATTCGGCCGTTGTTTGGATGAGCAACTGCCGAAAACACAAGTCATTACCATTGAAGAGCTTCGACAGATGGTCGTTCAACCCATTCGATTCATATTGGAAGCCATTGTACAGATGCTTTCAGTTTGCACTCCACGGTTGGCATCCGATATTTACCAATCGGGCGTCATTTTGGTGGGAGGCGGAGCTCAGATAAAGGGGCTTTCATATTTCTTGAGAAAGAAATTAAAACTACCTGTATTTGTCCCTGATTTTCCCGAACGCCTAAGCGTAACAGGCGCTATTATAAAAGACACATAGTCTCTAACGAACGGTGTCTTTCACAAAATCATCAAAAGTCGAACGGTTTAGGACCCCACCACGCCGTTTGACTTCCTTACCGTTGTTGAACAGGATAAGGGCAGGGATATTTCGGATGTTGTATTCAGAAGCCAGTTTCTGATCTTGGTCGCAATCTACTTTTACGATTTGCAACCTGCCTTCATAATCCACCGATGCTTGTTCAAGCATTGGGGTAATTTTTTTGCATGGGGGACACCAAGCAGCCCAAAAGTCAACAACGATTGGGGTATTGCTTTGGAGTACTCTTTCGTTAAAAGTATTGGCGCTAACAATATTAAGTTCAGACATTTCAAAATCCTTGTGGGGAAAAATTTTTTTATTTATAATCTGTTATCATGGATGTGCAATCTTTAAGCACGAGGGTGTATTTGTATACCGAAATCTGGGAAAATATTGAACAAAAGTTTGGACATGTCATTTCTTCAGATGAGTGTTCCCTTGGTTTGCTATTGTTGGCTATTTTCAGTCAAGCCCAGAGTTGCAGGCTTAGTATAAAGACTGGTATGCACAGCGCATTGATCTCCATCCATAAGGGTAAAATTGTTGGCGGTCAAAATATCCCCAAAGCGCTGGATAAATTATCAATAACCAGTTTGCCCAACGAGTCTTTAGATGAACTTGTTGGCCGTGCAATGAGCAAAGGTCATGCGCCAAACACCATTTTCCAGACTATTGGAGTAAGTTTAGGCAATTATCTTGCGGCTGCTAACCGTGTAAAGGATGCCCAGTTTGAATTAATGCCATTTGAAGCCCCTGAAGTGAGCGTCCCTTTAAGTGGTTCTCTGGTCTCCTGCTTTCTCGCAGGTGTAGATGCAACGGTTCCAGATGACAAACTCGAGTTGCGATTTAGTCGAATGAATCGCTATCAGGTTGAACAATCCTCTGTGGATTGGTCTAGAGCGCGTTTGTCACCTCAACTCATTGGCATTTTGAGAAATGTCTCACCGAATAGCCGCTTATCGGATGTTTTGAAATCACGCAATTTCAGCACTCAATGGCGTTTGGTCAATCACCTTATTGCACTTGGACTTCTTAATCTAAAGGCCAATAAAAAAGCCCGCCAAAAAAATAAAAATGTCGCTAATGATGAGAAAATCGCAGAAATGCGAGAGGTTTTGTCGGCTTTCGGAGATAACCCTGAACTTATTCCAAGCTATAAAATCCTAGGATTGACCGTTCCAGGAATGGTCAACGCAAAATCCATTAATGACCAATACCGGA
>JAYYJC010000302.1:0-6013 GCA_036146655.1 Myxococcota bacterium
GAGAGCGGTGTCAAATCAATGACTTCATTCAATGCATCATCGTCAAGCTTTTTATTCCCTTTCAATGTCCAATCACGAATGGCTGGTTTTTCATTAATAAACAATGTCATGATCTGACGCCCGTCAGCCCCAACCGCTAAGTCGACCACCACATTGTCAATGTATCCCGTGTTGTAAATGGCTTTAATGTCAGCTCTTAACGCTGCCTCTGAGAGAGCATCTCCTTCTTCCAATCTCATCACTGAACGAAGCACAAATGGCTCTAAGCGCTCAATGCCCTGAAAATGAATCTCAGCGATTTTTCCCTCAGCCAATACAGGGGTTCCATAGGCGTCATAAGCCTCTGGTGGTTCTGCAAATGCCTGAAATGACAAAGAGAGGATTGAAAGGGGGAGGAAGTTCAACTGGCCTCCACGAATTGGCCGTCCACAAGGGTTAACCGACGGGGGCATCCTTGCGCCAATTCAATGTCATGCGTCACCATCACAAGTGCCCCACCTATCTCGGACTGCAGTGAGAGCAAGAGTTCCATGATTTGTTCAGCAGTCTTTGGATCCAAATTTCCAGTGGGTTCATCTGCCAATAGAAGTTTGGGACGGTTGACAAGTGCGCGAGCGATGGCGACGCGCTGTTGTTCACCACCACTCAGCTCACCCGGCTTGTGGAAAAATCGATGACCAAGCCCAACCCGTTCAAGTAAGGCACATGCCTTTTGCTCAGCATCCGAAACAGGAACACCGCCAATAATCAACGGAAGTGCCACATTGCGACAGGCAGTATGGTCAGGCAAAAGGTGATGGAACTGAAAGACAAACCCAATATTTTGATTCCGAAGCTGATCTACTTTGTGATCTGTAAGTTCAAATATGGGTTGCCCATTCCAATTTACCGTCCCTTCAGAGGGACGATCAAGCGTGCCTAATATTTGTAAAAATGTGGATTTTCCAGAGCCAGATTGCCCAACAATTGAAATTCGATCTCCCGCAAATACTTCGAGGTCAATGCCTTTGAGAACTTCTATTACCTCACCGCCTTTCTCAAAGCGTTTCCACAGTCCTCGGATTTCAATCATTGGATCATTCATAGCGAAGTCCTTCTACGGGACTCATGCGAGCCGCAATCCGTGCAGGATAGATGGTGGCCAAAAATGAAATAGACAACGCAGCCAAAATGACAATGCCCACAGTCGGAAACTCAACCACCACAGGAAGACTATCAAGGTAGTACACATCTGTATCCAGCGGAAATCGATAACGGTCGAGAAGTTCACATCCAATCAATCCAAGGACGGTTCCTGACAGTGTGCCAACCAGTCCAATGATGACACCTTCAAGCATAAATATCCTGGTGATTTGACTTTTCGAAGCCCCCATGGCCCGAAGAATTGAGATCTCTCTTCCACGGGTGAGCACCACCAATATCAAAGTACCCACAATATTCAACGATGCCACCATCACAATCAAGCTCAAGATGAGACCCATGACAATCTTTTCAAGTTTGAGAGCGCTGAACAGATTGCGATTTAGTTCCTTCCAATGACGGACATGAAACGGGTATTGCAGTGCCATTTCAACTTTAGCTGAGATGGCACCAGCCTCGTCGATGGGGTCTACTCTTGCTTCTATTCCGTTAATTTGCCCATCCAGTTTTAAAAATGATTGGGCATCTTCAAGAGTCACATAGGTCCACTTAGTGTCATATTCATACATCCCTGAGTAAAAAACGCCAGCCACACGAAAGGTTTTAAGGTCAGGGGTCGGTACCCCCATAATTCCAATCTGTTGTCCAACTGGATTGATGATGTGAACTCGATCACCCACGCCAACCCAAAGCTGATTGGCAAGTTCTTCCCCCAAGAGGATGCCTGGGAGTTCATCGTCGTCATCTAAGGCTTGGAAGAGACCCCGTTCGGGACTGTGTAAGCCTTCCATGACCTTGCGCTTATCGTCTGAACTGTTTACCACGCCCCCAGGTCCAATTTTTATATTAGAAGCCACATCGGTCACTTCAGATACTTTAAGAGGGTCAATGCCTTTAAACACCACACCAGACGCCCCTCTTTCTGAACGGATCATCACCTCCGCATAGACAAAAGGACTCGCTGAACGCACACCTTCTGTAGCCTCAACAGCCTCGACCTTAGACTCATACTCCGTAAAATTACCATTGTAATTAACGACCACCAAATGCGCATTGGAACCCAAGATTTTGTCTCTCAAATCCAATTCAAAGCCTTCCATAACAGCAAGAACCATGATCAGTGCTGTCACACCAACCGTCACGCCCATCATGGATACAAATGTAATGACACTAATGCCTTTCTCACTTTTCCGTGAACGAAGGTGGGACAGTGCGACAAGGAAGGGAAAGCGCATGAATGATTAGCTGTCTTTGCGGGTGCGTAAGGTAGGAAAGAGGATGACCTCTCGAATTGAATGACTGTTGGTGAAGAGCATCACCAATCGGTCGATCCCAATGCCCTCACCTGCAGTTGGCGGCATACCGTAAGACAATGCCTTGATGTAGTCAGTATCAAAATACATGGCTTCATCATCACCAGAGTCACGGGCTTCCACCTGTTGCTGAAACCGTGAGGCTTGATCAATGGGGTCATTTAACTCATTGAAACCATTTGCAATTTCTCGACAGGCAATGAACAGTTCAAATCGATCAGAAATGTCTGGATTGTCGTCATTTCGACGAGACAATGGAGAAATTTCTGTGGGATAGTGTGTCACAAATGTTGGTTGAACAAGCTTTGGTTCGACATAGGTTTCAAAGTAAAGTTCCAGCCATTTGCCAGCTGTGGTTGGCAACTTTGGATCGGTAGCAGATTTTGGAAACCGTTCTATCCAAGTGTGCTTTAAAAATTCGGGGTCATTAACCTTGTCTTCTGGCACATTGCCATATTCACAAACGCCCTCTGCCATGGGAAGCCTGCGCCATGGTTTGGTAAAATCAAGTGTGTCGTCGCCGTATTGGATTTGTTTGCTACCACAAATGTCTTCTGCAATGCCCGTGATTAGATTTTCAGTAATCTCCATCAAATCTTCCCATGTGGCATACGCTTGATAGAACTCAAGCATCGTAAACTCAGGATTGTGTCGGGTTGATATACCCTCATTTCTGAAGTTTCTATTGATCTCAAAAACCCGTTCGAAACCACCAACGACTAGGCGCTTCAAGAACAATTCAGGTGCCACACGCATGTAAAGTGGCATATTCAAGGCATTGTGATGAGTAATAAAAGGCCTTGCGGTGGCCCCTCCCGGAATGACATGCATCATTGGTGTTTCAACTTCCATGTAGCCACTTTTCTCAAAAAAGTGACGAATATACGATACAATCTGTGAACGGCGACGGAAAGTGTCTTGCGTTTCGGGATTGATGAACAAATCAAGATACCGCTGTCGAGCCCTCAGCTCAATGTCATTAAGCCCCTTGTGCTTGTCGGGAAAAAACTCAATATTTTTAGAGGCCAATTGTACTTGACTGGCCTTTACAGAAGCCTCGCCTTTTCCAGTGCGCATCAAGCGCCCCTCAAACCACAATTGATCTCCCAAATCCAGACTTTGCCAAACAGCAAATGCGGCTTCACCTACAGTGTCCTTTCGAATATAAATCTGTAGAACATCTGTGCCGTCTTGAATTCGTGCAAATCCAGCTTTCCCCATTTCGTTTTTGAACATCAAGCGACCAGCCCCACACACAAAGGTGTCGTCAGTTGCGAGTTCTTGCTTCGTGCGATCTCCAATCAGTTTCAAAATCTCTTTGGCACGGTGGGTGATGTGTAACCCATGTGGATAGGGTTCTATCCCTGCTGCTCGAAGCTTTTCTAGTTTTTCAATACGCTCAGGGTGAAAATCAGACATGGAAAATTCCTCTTTGACGGTTCACCGAAATGAATTCAGTCGATGGCTAGCCCATTTAGCCTGTTTTCACCAAGTTGGGTAGTCCTTCTAGCCGTTATCTTCAAGAAGCCGTTCGATGACTTCACCAACCTCATTTAAATCATGCTGAAAGGACAAATACTCAATGACTCCTTCTTGATTAATGACCAAATTAACTGGAAATGGTCCGAAGGTGGTTCCATCTCTTGGATAAGTTTGATAGACAGTGCGCTCTTCATCCAAAATGGTCGGGACTTGCGTTTGAGTATCGGCTAGAAATTGTTCTGCCACTTCAGGTGTATCTCCTGCATTGGCCAAAAGAATAAGCACATCTTCATTGTCCTCAAAGCGCTCAGCAAATGCCAATTGTATGTCTGGAACCTCCAGACTGCATGCCGGTCAGTAATCTGCCCACCAAGCCATGTAGATGACTTTTCCTACATGATCAGAAAGACTGAAGTTACCAAGAAGTCCATCTGGATACGACAGGAGTGGTAGTTCAAAATCTGGGTGCTGGGAACCGACTCCTCTGCTGGCTGGTCGCATGACAATTGCGCCAAACGGGTCATCTGGGTCATTCGAAGACCAGGAAATCTGTCCGTCTCCAAAATTTCCATTGATGGTTGTTGCAATGTTTAATGATTGGTGAGCTCCAGGTGCGATGGTATAGGTACCAGCACCATTTAAGACATAATCCCCAAGTGCTGGTTCAAGTGTAATTTCAAGTGGCCGACCACCCCCGTTTACGATTCTGAACCACTGATTGCTCTGCACATCATTTTGAAAATGAAGCTCTTCTGGCGTGTATACCTCAGCAGCAGCGACACCTTCAACCAGCTGATAACTTGTCGAGTAATACCAGTCTGCGATAACCGCATGCCCATTTCTTGCGGCAACTCCAAATGCCGCATTCACAGGGCGTTCAAGTCCCAAAACAACAGGCTCACTTCGAGCAATGTTCATAACGACAGTGCTGGTCCAAGTCGCAAGCCAAAGGTGCTCACCATCGAGTGAAAGGCCTTGGACAGCACCGGTAAAAGTCCACTGACCCTTGCGAGACAAAGCCGTATTGTCATGCTCAAATATCTCAACACCTCTGCTGCCCAAACCAACGGCAATATGCTGGTCATCCATCATGATGTCAGTGGCAGGCCCAGCCAGTTCGGTGCTGGCGAGTTCAGAGATAGAAGCCGGATTGCTGATGTCAAGCAGCTTCAAGGTTTTTCCATCCACAAGCACAGCACGATTGTTGTGAACATCAATCACAGATGCATCTGAAGCGTCAAAGACACTGACCAAGTTCATGTCAAGATTATAAACCCGAAGACCTCTGGAGCGCCACGCCACATAACTTCGATTGCCTTGAATGGCGACCCCTTCATGAGGGATATCATGTTTCTGAAGCGACAGACCAACTTTAATATCCATTGGATTAGAGACATCATAGTAAGTCAATTGATCGGTTCGAGATGAGACTATCGCTATGCCATCAGAGACATCGATGTGTAAGCCGCGTGGCGAATCAAAGGTTGCAAGAACCTCGCCAGTTTGAAGATTCATTGTGCCAATGCCACCCTGCCCGCACATAACCACTGTATTGTCGTCTATGACGGCTCCAGCAATCCATTCAGGAGCTGGCTCCATACCAATGCTTCCAGGTTCAGGGTCAGTTCCAACAAAAAGAATGGGATCACCCACCCCAAAACCTTCAAGCGGATTTTCTTCGGCATTACCCGAGTCGACATCACCTGTTTCATTATTGGGCTCCGGAGAAGCCTTGTGATTCCAAAATGATGTATCGGTGTCCGCTTGACACGCAAAGAAAGCAAAGAAAATCATGATTCTGTTGTCCTTCATTAATGAGATGGACTAGGGCAGTCTAGCACAACGCAACGGTTTATGAGCAGTAGTCTTTCATCAACTCGCTCAATTCTTTGGGAATCCGTATGGCCTTGAATTGAAAATCACCTTCGGACACGCCAATACTGACACATGTGACACTTCCGGTCGCCCTCAATTGTTTCTGACTGTCGATAATCCGAAACTGTAATGTCATGGAAGAACGCTCAAGTTTGGATAATGACAGCAAAACAAAAACCTCGTCACCAACATGACAGGGTCTC
>JAYYJC010000303.1:0-6096 GCA_036146655.1 Myxococcota bacterium
TCCAATCGCAGATAATCAAGCGGACCTTGTAATCGCACAACGAACCCAAAATGTCGAACAGGGCGCACTTCTTCCTCATCAAAATTTTGGCAATAAACTTGCTGTCACACTAATGAAGCTCAGTGGGGCAAACTATCGTGACCTCGGCCCCTTTCGTTCCTTGCGACTCTCAAAGCTGCCCGAATTGGATATGCATGATCCAAATTTTGGATGGAATGTTGAAATGCAACTCAAAGCATTTCAGCTTGGTTTGAGGGTAAAAGAGATTGAATTGCCCTATTACCGACGAAAACATGGCACTTCTAAGATTAGTGGACAATTCCACGCCTCTGTGATGGCAGGCGCAATCATTCTCATGAGCATCTGGCGTTATCGATGAGTTGTGCAATTGTGATGTTGACGAAGTGTCCTTCAGAAATGCCCAAATCTAGGCTTGCACAAGCCATCGGAGCATCAAAAGCCATCGAAGTCCATGTGAGCCTTGTTCTACACATGGCAGAAATCATTAAAGCCAGTCGGCTGCCATTTTGGGTTTCATTTAAAGGACCAATTCAATCGCAGCTTGCTAAACAACTTCGCAAGCTCGGCGCACAAGTCACTCCACAATCTGAGGGCGGATTGGGTGATCGAATCTATCATGCTTTCAGCCTAGCCGAACGATGTACCGTCGTGGGTTCAGACTGTCCTTGGATAAGCATTGAACAGCTCCAAGAAGCATCAAAGACCAAGGAGGTGGTAATTGGCCCAGCTTTTGATGGTGGCTATTACTTGATTTCTGCCAGTCGCCCTCCAAAAGCACTCTTTGAAGATATCTCTTGGTCTACCGATGAAGTACTTGCGCAAACACTTCAAAAATGCCGAAGCTTGTCAATTCCTGTTATTCAGCAGGAGGTGCGCTATGATATAGACACCATACACGATTTACACCGTGCTATCCGCTCAAATCACCTCCCCCCAAATATCCACGAACGGTTTAAAGAATATGCCCGAAGTCTCTGAATTCCCCACAAATGCATCTCATGTACACATCATGGGAATAGGTGGTACGGCCATGGCCGCATTGGCAGGTTTGCTTGTGCAAGCCGGCTATACAGTCACTGGCTCTGATGCCAATATCGTTTACCCACCCATGTCAGATGTGCTTGCCAAAATTGGAATAAAACCAATGGTGGGCTACCATGCTTCAAATCTCAATCCTGCACCAGATCTCGTCATTGTTGGTAATGTGATTCGAGCGATTTATGAAGAAGCCCAGTTTTTACAGCAGTCTAGTATCCCGTATATGAGCTTTCCAAGTCTTTTGGGCGCAAAGTTTATCGGAAACAAGCGAAGCATTGTTGCTGCAGGCACACACGGCAAGACCACAACAACAAGTTTATTGACTTGGCTTTTGGAAGCAGCAGAAAAGGGGCCTGGATATCTCATTGGGGGCGCAGCATTGAACTTTGGTCAACCCGCAGCTTCAGGTCATGGTGAATATTTCGTGGTTGAAGGTGACGAATATGACACTGCATTTTTCGATAAAGGCCCTAAGTTTTTACATTATCGTCCACACACAGCCATCGTAACTTCCATTGAGTTCGATCACGCTGATATATACAGAGATCTTGAACATTGTCAGGAGTCTTTCCGTAAGCTTGCAGACATCATTCCGGAAGACGGATGTATGGTTGCGCGATGGGATGACGATGCCGTAGTCAATGCAGTGTCACATGCCAAAGGTGACATCAGGCGATATGGTTTAAATCAAGATTGGGACGGAGAAATTATTGGTTTCGACTCTGATGCTGGTCAAATGATTTTCAGAGTGTTGAAATCCGGCAAAGAATGGGGTGTATTTCAGTCAATCATGGCGGGTGAACACAACCTGTACAACCAAGTTGCATGCTGTGCGGCATTAGATTTCTATGGATTTTCTCCCAGTGATTTACAGCATGGCTTTCGAAGTTTCAGAGGCATAAAAAGACGCCAAGAATGCATTGGTGAAGCATTTGATGTCAGTGTCATAGACGACTTTGCACATCATCCAACAGCAGTTCGGTTGACTCTTGGTGGGCTTAGACTGCGCTTTGGAGAAAGAAGAATATGGGCCATATTCGAGCCACGCTCAGCCACAGCGCGCAGAAAGACACACCAAGATGAGTACGCTGATTCTTTTTCAGATGCAGACTTAGTTGTCATTGCCCCACCTTACGATCAATCAAGGATACCCAAAGCTGAGCGAATGAATGCAGATGAGTTGGTTGCCCAAATAAATGCCACTGGAACAGAAGCCTATCTCTGGGGTAATAATGGCAAAGATGCTGATGATATCGCTGATCAAATCGCATCAACAGTCCTCGCTAATGTACAGCCACTTGATGTCATAGCAGTCATGTCTAACGGCGGTTTCGGTGGTTTACATCACAAACTGCTGACTGGGTTAAAAGAAAAAGAAATCTCAAAATAACCAAAATTTGTCCATATTTCGACACAGGACTTGCAAAAGACTGAACAAATAGATAGTATACAAATGTTCAGTGTGTTAATCATTGACAGTCAACTCTCTCAACTCTCTCAACTCAATCCAACAAGGAATCCCAATCGCCATGAGTACAGTAAATCCCTCACAACGCAAAAAAGCTATCGACGCAGCAATCAAATCCATCGAACGCCAGTTCGGAACCGGCGCAATCATGAGAATGACCGCAGATGTCGATCACAGTATACCCGTCTCCTCTACAGGATCGCTAAGCCTAGACATTGCACTTGGTGTCGGTGGCTATCCACAAGGTCGAGTGGTTGAAATCTACGGACCTGAAGCATCAGGAAAAACCACCCTGACCCTTCACGCCATAGCCGAGCGCCAAAAGAGCGGTGGTGTATGCGCATTCATTGATGCTGAACACGCTCTGGATATCAACTACGCTCGTAATCTTGGTGTCAATCTAGATGAACTCTTGATCAGCCAGCCGGATTCAGGTGAGCAGGCTTTGGAGATTGTAGATACCCTGATCCGTTCAGGCGCCATCGATCTCATCATTGTTGATTCTGTTGCCGCACTCACTCCGAAACAAGAAATTGAAGGTGAAATGGGAGACATTGCGCCAGGTTCACAAGCCCGCTTGATGTCTAAAGCAATGAGGAAATTAACAGCGGCCATCAACCGTTCAAGTTGCACCGTTATATTCATCAATCAACTCCGCATGAAAATTGGTGTCATGTTTGGCTCCCCCGAAACCACCACAGGCGGAAACGCTTTAAAATTCTATGCATCAATGCGTCTCGACATTCGTCGCATCGGATCCATTAAAAATGGCACTGAAGTCATGGGTAACCGTACCCGTGTCAAAGTGGTCAAGAACAAGCTTGCACCCCCCTTCCGTCAGGTTGAGTTCGACATTATGTACGGACAAGGCGTTTGCCAGACCGGCGAGTTGATCGATCTTGCTTTGGAAGCAGGTTTCGTAAACCGTGCTGGTGCATGGTATTCCTACGGCGAGACTCGTTTGGGACAAGGTCGAGACAAGTCCAAAATATTCCTGCAAGAAAACCCAGAAATCAGCAATGAAATTGCCAAAAAAGTGAGAGTGCACTACAACATCGGAACTGCGGATGATCAAGAAGAATCGAACAGCTAAATTGACCATCTAAACCGACCATTCAATTGGGTGTCAGAAGACACCCAATTTTGGTTTTTGTTCTTTGATTTTTCATGTAAAGCTCGCTAGATAAGCAAGAGCGAGAGAGAGCAAAACATTGACAACCATCATTTCCATCATTGAACAAGCGGTCAAACAAGATGCGACAGACATCTACCTTTTGGAAGGTCAGCTCCCCAAAGTGAAAATTGATCACAAGTTGCATAGCCTAAAAGGGCTAAAACCTGTTGACAGCAGCATTATAAGGCGAGAGTTGGAGGACTGGTTAAGCGATGACCAGCTCGAAACAACCAATCAAAACCTCAAGTTTGTTGTAGACACTGCTTTTGGCCCACTCAGAATGGCTCTCTTTCATGCAAATGGGCTGGAGTCTCTGCATATCCGACCGCTCCCTGCGCATCCAAAAAGATTAAGGGGCTTGATGTTGCCCGATAGCTTAGGGCAAATCATCGATGATAGAAAGGGACTTATCCTTGTGGCAGGTCAGTCAGGCTCTGGCCGTTCAAGTCTTATCAGAGCAATGCTTTTAGAGCGCAAAGACAGCATCATCGTGACATGTGAAAACCCAGTGGAGGTACTAATCCCATCGGTTGACTCATTAATTGTTCAAACAGATGTGATGAAAGACGGACTATCAACCACCGAACTCATCGCTCAAGCATCTCAGATGAATGCGGACATCATCGTCATCACCTCATTTGATGAGCATCCAGATACGGCTCAAGCGATAATGACCGCTGCAGTCTCTTCGTTGGTAATTGTGGAATGTGTTGGCAACGATGAAGTAGATTCACTTCGTCGCTTTCAAATGCTTTTGCCAAATGGCCAACATGACATCGGTCGCAAAATGCTTTCAGAAAATATTAGTTGCCTTATCTCAACACAATTGATCCCAAAAACAACCGGGGGACTGATACCGATTGTCGGGATCACGCATTTTAATCAAAGCTGTATCGATCGTGTCAAACTCGATGATCTAGAAGGGTTGAGGATTCTTGTCAATAAGGGCAATGCGCAGCCAACCAGCCAATATGTTGATCACATTTTGGCGAATATGGTTCGTAGTCAAACACTCTCACTTGAAAACGCTTTGAAATATGCCGTTGAGCCTTCTGTCATGAAACTAAGAGCAGCCGGCATTATTCATAATGACTAACCACGAGGATGGATATGAAATCATCTGAAATCAGAGAAACATTTCTTGCTTATTTTGAAAAGAATGGACACAACCGTGTTGACAGCTCAAATTTAATTCCTGCTAATGATCCAACACTTTTTTTTACCAACGCTGGAATGGTTCAATTTAAAGATATTTTCACTGGACAAGAAAATGCTTCATTTTCACGAGCAACAACAACACAGAAATGTCTCAGGGTCAGTGGAAAACACAATGATCTTGAAAATGTCGGAAAAACACCACGGCATCACACATTCTTTGAGATGCTCGGAAACTTTTCATTTGGAGACTACTTTAAAAGAGAAGCGATACACCATGCATGGACAGTTCTCACCAAAAACTTTGGTATTGATCCCGAACGGTTGTGGGTCACCATATATGAAACGGACGATGAAGCCGCTCAAATTTGGCTCGAAGAAATCGGTGTCAATCCAGATCGCTTACAACGGTTAGGTGAAAAAGATAACTTTTGGTCGATGGGTGATACTGGTCCTTGCGGTCCCTGTTCAGAGATACATTATGATCACGGCCCCAAATATGGTTCAGACCCAAACGGACCTGCTGGTGAAACCGACCGCTATGTTGAAATCTGGAACTTGGTTTTCATGCAATATGAGCGTGACTCAAACGGCACCCTCACTCCCCTACCAAAACCATCCATAGATACGGGAATGGGGCTTGAGCGAATAGCTGCCATCAAACAGGGTGTCTATTCAAACTATGATACGGACTCTTTCCAAAGTCTCATACAGCCAGTTGCGGATTGGGCCAAGGTAGCATACAAAAAAAGTCCTGAAAGCGATGTTGCTTTACAAGTCATCGCTGATCACGGTCGGGCTTGTACATTCTTGATTGGTGACGGAGTCATGCCGTCAAATGAAGGACGAGGATATGTCCTTCGACGAATAGCAAGAAGAGCCATTCGGTTTGGCGTACGTCTCGGACTTACAGAACCGTTTATGGCAAAGGTCGCAACATTGGTCATTGCGGAAATGGGTAATGCGTACCCTGAACTTCACGAACGCGCATCATTTATTGAAGATGTCATGCTTAGAGAAGAACTGCGTTTCAGAGAAACATTAGACAAAGGGCTTGTCATTCTTGAAAATGCTTTGAATGATGTTCCTCAAGGCAGTAAACTCAGTGGTGATGTGGTATTTTTGCTTCACGACACCTTTGGCTTCCCAAGAGACCTTACTCAACTAATTGCGTCAGAGCGCAGCATAGCAATTGATGTCAATCAATACAATCAACGCATGGAAGAACAAAGAGCAGCCG
>JAYYJC010000304.1:0-6197 GCA_036146655.1 Myxococcota bacterium
TTCGTTGGACTTTTTTTGAGTGAAGGGCCTTTGAGGCGGTTGCCATGAGTGAGTTGAATTGGGGTGGGCCCCTTTGGGTCCTTTTGGCATTGGTTCCCGTAGTCATATATTTGATGTGGTCATTACACAATCGCAGTTTGATTTTGCATCAAATCCGTTTGAAGACGGCCATTCGCTGGCACAGATGGCGTATTACCCTCCTAATCCTGACCTCTTTGGGAGCGCTTTTGGCTTATGCCAGACCACAGTTTGGTAAAGAGCGACAGATTGTTGAAAAATCACATCGGGACATTGTCGTCTTGCTTGATGTGTCTCGTTCAATGCTTGCAGAGGACATTAAACCATCTCGAATGGCACAGGCACAGCGCGAACTTCAGGATTTGAGTTCTTTGTTGAATGGGGATCGTGTTGCCCTTGTACTCTTTGCTGGTGGCGCCTTTGCTAGGATGCCCTTGACAACTGATTATGCTGTATTCAACAAACTCGTTATGGATTCTTCACCGGATATCCTCAGGGCTCAGGGGTCGGACATTGGGGCAGCCATTCAAAAAGGGCTGACCTTGTTCGACTCTGAAGCCTCAGCTTCTCGAGCCATGTTGATCCTATCTGACGGAGAAGAGCATTCGCCACAAGTCGAAGCTGTTGCGAAGAATGCGGCAGAGCAAGGCGTGAACATCTTCGCCATGGGCATCGGTACAGAAGAAGGGGCGCCCATTCCCAATCTAAACAGCAGAGACGGAGGCTTTTTGATGGACAAATCAGGGTCTGTGGTCTTGTCTCGTCTCAACAGTTCAGCCTTGAAAGGTGCTGCGTCTGTCGCTTCGGGTGCATATGTCCAGTCTACTTCTGGAATAGAGGACATGCGTCAATTGCTAGAAGAGGGTATTTATGCAAAACTGGATGCTCAAAAGGGAGCAGACAAAGATGTGGAGATTTGGAATGAATACTATCAATGGCCCTTGGGTGTGGCGATGATGGCCTTTCTTCTTTCTTTTGCGAGGTTTAACCGCTCTGGTGTGACCGTCTTGGCGTTTTTGCTATTGACGATGCCTGCGAAAGCCAATGATCTTCTGGCTGCTCACATCGCCAATCCGAGCGATCTCAATCTGGCTGAGCGTGCGGCTGTGTCTTTGCTGCAATCTGGACAGCCTCACCAAGCGTACCAACTTCTTGAAGACGTCGCCAATCGCAGTATGGATCCAGAGCAACGCACACGGAGTCGTTACAATGCTGGTCTTGCGGCTTATCGGCAAGGTGCACTTCAAGATGCAGTGAAGGCATGGGAGCAGGTGCTCGAAGAAGAAGCTGAACATGAAGCGGCCCAAAAGAATGTTGCGGCTGTCAAGCAAGAAATCGCACAACGGTTGGCAGAAGACCAGTCCCGCCAACAAGACTCACAGAGTCAAGACTCAGAGCCACAAGAATCAGATGACGATGGTTCACAGACCTCAGAATCTCAAGAAACGCAAGACTCTGAATCGCAGTCTTCACAAGAAACCGAATCTCAATCCTCAGACTCATCAGAAGAATCACAGTCAGATGCGCAGGCTCAGGCGGAATCAGAAGAGAACACAGACGAGTCGTCGGAAAGCAAAGCGCCACAAGACGCACAGACTGATGCCGAACCACAGGAACCAGGCAATCCGACTTCAGAAAGCGAGGCTTTGTCTGAGGGAGAAATGGAGGCCCCAAGTTCAGAGGACCTTTCTCAAGAAGGACTTTCACTTGATGACCTGTCAGACATGGGAGCCACTGCAGAACCCACAGACATGTCTGAATTGCAGAGTAGTCCTTTGGACATGCGCTTGCAAGAAGCCGAGCGTACTGTGGATAGTGTAGAAGAAGGGCGTCCAAATGTGGTAGTTGGCGCTCGATCTTCGGAGGACAAACAATGGTAGGACGATTGTGTTTTGTGCTGCTTTTTTGGGCTTGGTCAACCGTGGCTTTGGCTGTCTCTGCTGTTTTGGTTCCGAGTGCACGAAGTCTTGAGGTCGGACAAAGCATTGCGATTGAACTTCAGTTGGTGGACATGCGCCCAGGAAGTCCACCTTCCATTCCAACTGACACAGGGTTGAATATTCAATATCAAGGGATGTCAACCATGCATGAGATGATTAATTTCAAGTCTCGAACCATTTATAAGCTGCGTTATGTGGTGACAGGTCTTCAAGAGGGTGTATGGACAGTGGGCCCTTTTCGCATGGTGCATGATGGTCGTCCCATTGAAGTTGAACCCCTTCGACTTAATGTGGAGCCCAGATCCGCAGAGACCGCCAACATTGCATCTGTTCGTACGGAACTTTCTGATTCATTGCCTTTTGAAGGAGAGACCGTTGTTTACTCAATTCAGTATCAGTTTCGTAAGAATGTGAGTAACTTAAGTCTGAGTAACCCTGAATTCACTGGGTTTGAAAGCATAAGCGGCATTGACCCAATTCAAACAGAACATCACATTTTCGATGATCAAGAGTTGATTCAAGTTCGTGATGTGACCATCCCTTTGATGGCCAAAAGCCAAGGAAATCATCAATTTCGTCCTGTCCAATTGTCCGTTGATGTCATTGACACCAATATAAAGGGTCGTCGATCAAGAAGCGTATTCGATGAATTTTTTCAGCAATCGCCTTCGAGGCGTGAACAATTTATCAGTGAACCTTTAACTGCCAATGTTCGACCATTACCGACACCTCCAGTTGGATTTTCAGGATTGGTTGGAACATTTAGGCTTCAAATGTCTCCTTCTCAGCGTGAGGTTAAGGCGGGCGAAACCGTCAATATTGAACTCACACTCTCTGGTGTGGGTTCACTCCAGGGATACTCAATACCAGACTTTGAACAAAATGGATTTCGAAGTTACAGCGACAGCCCTCAGCGTACTTCAGAGCTCAAGGATGGGCAGCTCATCTCAACATTGACTCAAAATGTGGCCATTGTTCCAGATGCGGAAGGCGCACTTCAAATTGACCCAATAGAGTTGGTTATTTTTGATACCGATGAAGAAATGTATATGACCCTTCGTACCACTCCGATGACGCTTCAAGTCACAAAAGGAGCTGTTCGAACGGAGGGGTTTCAGCAGTTTTCAGAAATATCAGGGATTCAAGTAGATTCAGACCAAGCGCCTCGTGTTCAGTCTTTGGGTATGGACATTCGTTCTGTCGATTCAAATGCGGTTGTAGAAAACAGGACCCCTCTTGGTCAATGGCATTGGTTGGCCCTTTTCCCTGTATTGGGTCTTGTCATTGGCTTGGGTAATCGTATTCTAAAAAATCGTTCTGTCCCTGCGGAGTTGAGTTTAAAGAATCTTCCCAAAGAGCCAAGTGCACGGCTATCTGCTTTGGATACATTGTTCAGACAGACAATAGCGAGTCAATTGTCGGTTGATTCCAGTGCTCTTTTGCCGCATCAGATAGATTCTTTCGATTCAGATGCGTTCAATCTGAGGACGGCGTTGGGGCAGGCTCGATTTGGGGGGGACATCAGTCCGCAACTTGATACCCAGATACAGGCATTCATTCGGAGATATGCATGATTTTGCTTACAGTTGGTTTGGCTTTTTCAGCTCCCCAAGCGTCATTTGATCAGGGCGTAAAAGCGCTTCGGTCTGAATCCTTTGAACAAGCCGAACATGCATTCATCGATACAATAGAACAAGGAGGAGTCGATCCGGATGTCTATCATGGCTTGGGCAACGCACTCTATAGACAAGGAAAAACCGGTGAAGCAGCTGCTGCCTGGCAACGGGGAGTCCTACTCGAGCCTGATCACTCAGACTTAACCCACAACTTGGCACACTTTAGAGGGGACCAAGGGGATGGGTATGTTCCTTTTCCCATTCCTCAACTGACCAGCCTAAGTGCTTGGACATTAATGGCTGTATTGTCGGGTATGGGTGTGTGCGGGCTAATTGGCTGGACAAACCGTCGATTTTGGTCAGTCAGCTGCATTGTGTTGGCGATTGTTCTTGGTGCCATTCAAACCCAAATGTCATCATCATCAGCCAATGCAGTCATGATTCTTCCAACGGTACTGGCAACATCGATGCCAGAAGGTGCTGGGGTTGATTTGTTCTCTCTGACCGCTGGTACTGACATTACCCTTTTAGAGGAAAGTGAGCTGAGTTACCGTATTGAATTGGGCAATGGGGATAGAGGTTGGATACCCAAGCAAAGTTTAATATTGAGTGACCCAAATTCCCCATTTGAAGTTCAATAAGTTATCAAAGTTATCTAGATTAAGGAGAGTGTAAAATGAATATTTGGCTGTTGAGTGCATGGTTTCTGGCATGCAGTCCATTGCGATTACAAAAACGCCTTGATGATCAAGAGTTTGACCATTGGTATGCTTTGCGAGTCTATATGACGGACGAGCAAAAGAAATCCTATTTGAAAAAGAAAACCAGAGAAGAGCGAGACGCCTACCTCCAATCTGAAAACTTATGGGATAATTTTTACAAGTATGAAGAGCGGATAAGGGACAAAATCGTGGATGGTGAGGTTCAGATTGGTTGGACTCTCGACATGCTCCAAATGTCTTGGGGTCGACCTTATGATCAGCAAATGGCCATTGGCCGTCAGGCTGTGCGCTCGGTCAAGTATGTGTACAAATTTGAGTTGCACGAAAAAACAAATAAAGAAGGTCAGCTGCAGCAAAATATCTTGCTCTGGGAACCCAACTCAAAAACAGTATACAAGGCAAACAAGTGCTTCAAACAAGAAATTATCGTGGATGATGATGTGATTGCCGAAATGGAACAAAAAGACATGCCTTGCTAGTCTGGCGTGATTCTTAAGTCATCGACACTGCCAAAAAAATGCTAGGCTGGTGGTTGCGAAAGGATTGTTTATGAAAGTCACACTCATTAGCCCCTATCCTGACATTACCAATTATGGCCTTCGAACGCTTTCTGGGGTTTTGAAGTCAGCTGGACACGAGACGCAAATGGTGTTTATGCCAGACTTTGCGGGTGACGGTGAATCACGCCACATTGAAATGTCTGAGGAGCGCTACGCCCCAGAAGTCATCGACCAACTTGTTGAACTTATGGCAGACTCTGACTTTGCTGGCATCACCCTGATGACGCACTATTTCGATTCAGCCAAACAGCTGACACATGCCATACAGGAAAGGCTCAAGATTCCAGTGATTTGGGGTGGATTTCACCCTTCAGTTCGACCAGATGAGTGTATTTCACATGCTGATTATGTGGCGGTCGGAGATGCTGAAGATCTCATTCTTCAATTGTGTGAAGCACTGGAAAACGACAAACAGAAAGAACTGCATCACATCAAGTCCTTAATTTGGAAAGATGGCGAGACCGTGGTTCGAAATCCTGTGGGCTCACTTGAGCAAGATTTAGATCTATATCCACACCCAGACTTTGCCCTCAATGACCACCACATTTTGTTTGAAGGTGAGCTTCGAGCCATGAGCAAAGATCTCATGCGCCGTTATCTTCACAATGGAACAGTGTCACGAATGTTTGGCCGAACTGGTTATCAAACCATGACAGGTCGAGGTTGCCCTCATGCCTGTACTTATTGTGGGAACTCATTTTATAGAGATTTGTACAAACGGCAACGGTATGTCCGTTATCGTTCTGTCGAAAATGTCATTACCGAACTTGAAAATGTCAAGCGGGCTTATCCCTTCATTGATTTTTTCTGGTTCTCGGATGACTCTTTTTTTGGTCGGCCACTGCCGGATTTGCTTCATTTCGCTGAAGAATACAAGAAACGCATCGGAGATCCGTTTTATCTATTAGGCTCTCCGGGAACCATAACCGATGAAAAGTATTCTGCCCTCGTGGATGCCGGTTTGTTGTGCATACAAATGGGTGTTGAACACGGTTCTCCACGGATACAAAAAATGTTTAAGCGTTCAACGATGGGGAATGACAAAATCTTACGGTCTGCTGAGATTCTTACTCAGTATACGGACCGCACAGCCCCACCACAATACGATGTCATTTACGATCTGGCCTATGAGACAATGGAAGACAAGCTTCACACGCTCCGGCTGATTTCCGAACTCCCTAAGCCTTATCGACTTCAGGTCTTCAGCGTCATCTATTACCCAGGGACTTCACTGCATACCATTGCTCAGCGTGATGGATTGGTGCATGATGAAAAGGCCGAAATCTATGATCGGATGTTTTTTGAGCGACATGACTCCTACACGAATACCCTTTTGTTTTT
>JAYYJC010000305.1:0-6047 GCA_036146655.1 Myxococcota bacterium
TGTTTGACCGCGCAGATTATCCAGGCGAAGGCCCACTGGTAGACGGTGAATATCAAGACATTGTTAATGAGGCCGTGACCAATGGCGCACCTGCGTACATGATTCCCCATTTTGGAATTTCTGGTAACTTTGGGCTCCCCAATACCACAATTGCAATCGGATTTTACCCGCCATATGCGCCAGATGTGGCTTATCCAAAGAATGGCCCGCAGCGCTATTCATTGGTCGACACGCTCGTCATACAAACATTTACGGGGGTTTCGGCCGCCCATAAATTTGCAGATTGGGTCAGTATTGGCGGCGGGGTGTCTTGGAATCTCTTGATTGTCGAACAAGAACTCATGGCTTATGTCGCACCTGAAACCATCACCAATGAAGACCCACAGTACGATGTGTATTTTGGTGTCCGGGCACAAGACAACTATGCATTGACTTGGAATGCCGGAATTCTGATTGAGCCGCCTTCCAAAAAATGGGCGGTGGGGGGAATGTATCAACCGCCCATTACCTTTGACGGAACCGGTAATATGTATGCCGACTTCACCGAAAGTTTTTGGTACGAGAACGGGTTGGTGACCTCTGGTCGCCCTGAGGATAACAATGTCACCATTGATGTGACCATGCCGCCGATTGTACGAACCGGCGCATTGGTGCGGCCAACCGATGCCATGGAAATTGAGTTTGCTTATGTTTGGCAGGGGTGGTCTAACCTGGAGGCACTGGTCGTGCGTGACATCAACCTTCCCATTGAGACCAGCATCAGTGACGAGCCTACCATGGTCGAAGATGACATTGTCTTGCCCACAGGCTTTGTCAATGCTCATTCGTACCGTCTCGGATTTCAATATGATATTCAGGACGCTGCGACCATTCGTTTGGGCGGCAATTACGAAACCAGTGCAATAGAACCCCAAAACCTAGCGCCCAACATGGTGGACACCAATAAGATTGGCTATGGCCTTGGGGGCTCCTACCACTTGGATTTTGGTCTGAGTTTGGATGTGGGTTGGTCTCAGGTCTTTTATGAAGACACCACAGTGACCGACTCAGATGTTCGACAAATTGGCGTGGACCCTCTCAGCGGCGAAATCTACGAGGGCCGTGTGATTGCCGATGGTCAATACAGCTCTCGCCTAAAGTTGCTCGGTGCTGGCTTCACCTACAACTTTCAACCCAAGAAATAGCCTAGGGCAAGTTGGTGTGTCTCACCGTCATGGCCGGAAAGTCCGAGTTGGACACAAGAATGGTCGACAGGTTTGACCCAGTGTATTGTCCCAAGACATGCGTCCCATTCCAAGTTCCCACCAAGGGGAATGAACTTGGGTCCTGTTGTGTGTATCCAAAACTCAGTCGCAGGCTGCCATAAAAAACCAAGGCGATTCGATCTCCTGTTTGAAACGCCTTTCCGACTTGACCAGAATGAACCGAACCTGCAAGCGAATTGGGCAATTGAAAACTGGATGACCAAACTTCTATCCAATTGCCGTTGTCTTCTTTGAAAATGGCTGCTGTGATCTCTGAGTCAGGACAGGGGACATAGTCGATGGCTTCCAGCGAAAATGAATTGATGGTTGGATGGTCCTGTATGGTGAGAACGGTTCCAACCATCTCCGGAAATAGCGGACAGGTCGTGGGATTGACCCAATCTGTGGCACTGGAAAGCGGTATGGTGTTGCTGACACCACAACTTCCACTGATGCAACTGAATTGAGAGTCATCCCCCGCATAATATTCGTTGTCGTCCACCTGGACATCGAAGCCATCATTGTTGGTGCCCAAGGTGGCTTTCCCAAAATCACAACCGTTGGAAATCAGTTCAGAATTGTTGACCATCTGGACTCCACCAACGGCGCCCTGGTTGTTGTGAAAACCGTAAAATCCATTGACATCTCCATTGCAGGTGATTTGGCTGTTGTCCATCGTAATCGATGCCCCGATGGTACTTTGGTTGTCAAACACAGTGACAAAGTCAAGGGTGATTTGTGAGTCGACCGTGGCAATTGCGGTGCCAGTGTTGGCATTGTTGCTTTCAAAATGGGTGTTGTAGAGATTGAGTGTGGTGTTGTCTGCATAGATTCCAGCGCCGAGAAATGACCCGTTGCCAATAAAAACAGAATCGGTGATGTTGACCAATGATTCATTGACCAGCAAGCCCGCGCCAGCGTATCCGATGTTGTTTTCAAATCGACATGAGTCTACTGTAAGTGTCGTATTTAGAGCATTCTCTCCGTTAAGCAACACGGCGCCTTGCGTGTCTGAGTTCTCAATGAACTGGAGATCTTGCAAGAAAACTTCAGCGTTATCGGGTAAATTTTCAATGTTCATGATCTGGTACGAATAGCTTCCTGTGAGGATGGCTTCTCCAAATCCAATTAAACTGAAACTGTTTTCGGCGTTGATCTGAACATTGTGGGTTCCCTCACAAAAATGAATGGTCGTGGGGTCTAGTACATCGAATACATATGGCGATGCAGCTGTGCCAGATGAGGTTGCCACACTCTCGTCAAAGTAAGTGGTGTTGGTCCATCGACTGACCATGCCAGTCTCTTGGGTGAGCGGATCACAGTCATTGTCTTGCCCATCACACACTTCTGTTGCGTCTGGATTGACACTGGCGTTGCTGTCGTTGCAGTCACCTGATTGAACAATGGATTGTTCCAAGCCGCTGCAATCCACAACTTCGCTGCCGCCGTACCCATCCCCATCGAGATCAGCATACCGTCCCACAAATTGGGTGCCGTCTAATATGCTGTCTTCGTCGTCAATAAGGTCATTGCAGTTGTCGTCTATGTCATTGCACTGTTCTGCTGCATTGGGATGGATGTCTGGATTGCTGTCGTCACAGTCTGTACTGGTTTCAAAGAAGCCTGGTTTAATTTCGCACAGTTCAATGATCTGAGCTCCGCCGTACCCATCGCCATCATTGTCAGTGTAAAAAGTCTGCAGATTGGCCGGATCAATGTCAGAGTCTTGGGCGTCGGTTTGTCCATCACAATCGTCATCTATGCCGTTGCATACCTCTGTCGCATTGATGTGAACATTGGCATCAGAGTCGTTGCAGTCATCACTGCCAAAGTAACCAACTCCCTCGTTGTGTTAGTATTTGTTGTTGCAAGCAAATGGAAGAAACACCAATAATAGAGAGGTGAGCATATGACCTCCTGAGTCGAGGTAGATTCTTAACCGACTTTAAGTGGGCTGACCCCAATAATGATTGGCGGTACCAGTGGTATTGGTTTCAATGACCAGAACTTTGCCCGCCAATGGTTGGGCTGTCATGTCGGATTCTGTCAGACCCACTGAAGCGGTCGTCACAAAAAGATGGCTTCCCTCGGGTCCACCAAAACAACAACTGGTCGGCCGTTGAACCGGCAATGAAACAATCTGAAGTATGGACCCGTCTGGGGCATATCGCACGACCCTGTGTCCATCCCATTGGGCATTCCATAGGCATCCCTCACTGTCGATGCAGGACCCATCAGGGTAGATCGATGTGCCTTGGAGGTCTACAAATATTTCAGCGGTTCCCAATCCCGATGAAGTCACAGGATATTGATATATGCGTTGGGCTTTGGAGTCTGCAAAGTAGAACCACTGTCCATCCGGTGACCAGGCAAAGGTATTGGAGATGCCAATGTGCGCTTGGTGCTGCGTTAACTGGCCCGAGGCACTCAAGCTGTAAAGTGCGCCGCTGTCAAGTTGCTCTTCGTCATCCATGGTTCCAAACCAAAATTGGCCGTCTGGTCCAACTTTACCGTCATTGGTGCGGTTGCTCGCCCGTTCGTTGAGCATCTTGAGTGGTGTTCTCTGGGTGCTTGGTGACCAGTGGAAAATACCATCTTCGAATGCGATGATGAGTTGTTTGTCGTTGGAGAACCCAAGTGCAGTGGGGCGCTTTTCAAATGAATGGGATTCTGCTTGGGATTGGTTACAAGCTTGGCGAAAAATGGTTTTTCCATGAATATCGACCCACCAAAGCGCCTGGGACTCCGCATCCCACAACGGCCCTTCACCTAGAATATTTTGGGGCATTGAAAATGCTCTCATGGGGTCTCCTGTATTTGAGCCACAAAGCGCTTGGCGGCTGTTTCAATTGTCTCGAGTGACCAATATGGTTTGAAAATGGCCGAGCAAATGCCGAGCCCGTTCACGCCGGCATCCAACCAATCACCTGCATTTTGGAGTCCAACGCCACCAACGGCTAAAACGGGTATTTCAGGGGGTAAAACCGCCTTGATGGCTTTGTAATGCGGTATGCCCCCAGTGGCAGACGGAAAGAGTTTAAGGCCATGTGCACCTGCTTTTATGGCCGTAAAGGCGTCGGTCGGTGAGAAGACACCCGGCAGAGAAATGCCCCCGTTCTTCACTGTAAAATCAATCAGTTGACCATCGGTGTGTGGGGAAATGATCAGTCGAGAACCGGTGTCCAAGACCGCTCTGCAGGCTTCGACTGTGGTTACTGTGCCAGCCCCAACGGCACAATCAGTGTGGAGATGATTGCGAATTCGCTGTATGCTTTTAAGCGGTTCGGGGGAATTCATGGGCACCTCAACGGCCCGTATTCCAACACTGTATAGGATTTCAGCCACGGCGATTGCATTGTCAGGCTTGAGCCCCCGCAATATGGCCACAATGGGGACATCAGACAGATGGGACAAAATCATAGGTGCTCCTGAATGGATCTCAGACCCATGTGACCTGCCAGTACAGGAGGTACAATGATCAACTGGCAGTCTGTAGACACGATCATGGCCGCTTTTTGGTATAGGGCTGCCAACTCTGCGGCTGCAACAACAATCAAAGGCCCCTTCAGCAATCGGCCTCTGAGTTCAGAGCCAATCAGCAGTCCAGAAAGGTAAGAGTCACTATGGGCTGCGTCGATTCGGTCAGAGAGCATCTGGCTTCTGGCCTGGAAAATCAGCGACAACAAATCCCGATCAGGCAGCAAACTGTGCATCAATCCCTGAGACCAAGCGGTTTCAGAATGCACTTGTGGGGACAGTGGGGCCAATATGCTGTGTTGACGCAAAAGAGAATAGAGTTCACCGGTCATTGCGGTTTGAAAACCCATTATGGTTTGATCTGTGATTTGTACAAACTTTGAATGGGTGCCCGGCAAAAGGATGTTCTGGGCATCTGGATACAGCGACAAAACACCCCAGATTTGAACCTCTTCTCCTCGCATCAATTCGACACAGTGGGGGCCAAGATGGCGGACACCTGGCGTCAGCCAAGCGGTTCGCTGGACCAAGTCAGATACATCAATCAGTTTTGGCGCAAATGTGGACACGGTACATGGACAATCGACATAGGGGGCTTCTTTCCAGCCCGTATTGGCTCCAACCATTCCATACATGATCACAGGCGCTTCTTCAGGAAAAGGGGCAACGGCTTTGGCAAACGCAGCTTCAAATCCGCCTTCAGGGAGGTGTCGTATCCCAAAAGACAGATGTGATTCAGCAATCAGTTCATCGTCATCGTAATAGAATGCTCTGAGATTGCTGGTTCCCCAGTCGACTCCAATGGCTTTCATGTGCGTCCGCCATCAATAATGAGCGATTGTGCCGTGATCATCTGGGAGTCATCGGATGCTAAAAAGAGCGCAAGCTTTGCGACATCTTCGGGTTCAATTTTGCGTTTGATGCACTGTGTCTCTAAGAGCTCTTGCTCAGCCTCAGGGGTGAGCCACAGATCGATCTGTCTCTGGGTCATGACCCAGCCCGGTAAGATAGAATTGACTCGGATTTGATGCGGCCCCAGTTCAGCAGCCAAGGCCCGAGTCAGGCCTACAATTCCTGCTTTGGCAGTGAGGTAACCCGGCATTCCGCCCACCTTGAGCATAAAGGAGTTGGAAGACATGTTGATGATGGAACCACCGGAATGACGCATGCTGGGGACTACGGCTTGAGCTGTAAAAAAGTGTGGTTTGAGATTGATGTTTTGACAATTGTCCCAATAGGTTTCAGTGACATTGGCGAAATCATGTCGGTCATCATGTGCCGCATTGTTAATGAGGCAATGAATGGGGCCGAATGTCTGCACAGACG
>JAYYJC010000306.1:0-9714 GCA_036146655.1 Myxococcota bacterium
TCAATGCTTGGGGGAGCGTTGATCATAAAACCGACCTCTGTAGTGGTGTTGAGACCTGCTGAGTCCGTGACTTGAGCACTGACGGTGTGGTTTCCAGTACTGAGGGTGCTACTTGAAAATACTGCTATTCCAGAAGAGTCAGCGCCTTGATTAGAAATGAGACCGTCGATACTCGATGTCCAGGAGAGCGCAAGGTCTGACGGCAAGTCTTCATTGTCATTGACACTGGCACTGAATGAAACGCTGTCTCCCACATTAAAAACATCGTTGTTGTTTGGCGAGTTAATGGTGATTTGTGGTGGTGAATCGACAACAAATTGAACGGTATCGATGCATAGCCCACCTGCATCGTCTTCCACTCTTAAGGTGACGGTTTGGGTGCCAGCACTTAGAGCGTCTGTTGAAAATGTCGTTGAGCCAGCGGAATCTGGTGTGCCAATGTAAAGTTCACCATCGACATCTGATAACCAAGTCACCGAAAGTAGCGCATTGTTCAGTTCTGAATCTGTGGCGGAACCCACAAAATTGATGCTTTGTGAGAGCTGGAAAAGACTGCTGTCTTGTGGCGATGTGATCTCGCAGATTGGGTCTGTATTGGGCTCATTGACAATAACCGCAATTGTTTCGGTAGATGTTTTACCCGAACTGTCTTCGACAATTGCAGTGACGGCATGTTGCCCTGGACTGAGGTTTATTAGCTGCTCGATGAGCCCGTTGCTGTCTGGATTCGGCGGGATGTCCAATTCGCCATCGATGCTTGAGTTCCAAATGACATTGAGTGCCTCAGGTAGATCTTCTGCATCAGAGGCAATGGCCGCAAAACGGATCAGTTCGTTACTGTAGTAAGTTTCGGACTCGATGGGTTCATTTATCAACAGTGTTGGGGCTTCTGTTGAAGTGACCTCAATGGTGACTGTATCAAGTCCAATATCGTTGCTTGGATCAGTGACTTGTAGCGTAATATCGGTAAGCTCAGCAGTGAGTTGAATTTCACATTGCACAGTTCCATCCGACTCTGGCGTCTTGGCTTGGCAAAGTTCAGTTGAGCCGCTCATCCATACTGCTGTAAGCTGATCATAGCTGTGGTTGTTGTCGCTGACGGTGCCTCGGAAAACCTCAGTATACCCTTCTGATAGGTTATCCCCATCATTTGGATAAGTAATGGTCGCCTCAGGCGATGAGTTTACGACTTTTGTACTGTTCTCACTTTCGCAGCCGAAAAGGAAGAGTGTCGGTAAAATGATTCGTGACATCGATGACCCCACATGAGCGTTCTGTCTATTTTAGCCATACCATACCGCCGTGAAGTCACGCACTGTTATTTCACCAATATGCATGTATTTTGTTGGGTCTGTTGGGCTGGCCAAGTAACTCAGCTGTAAATATGTATTCCATTTAATCGATGTGTTGTTGTCTACGCCAGGCCTTTTCTCCGATGCGCAATGCTGAAATGGCCGAGGAACTTACTGCACATTGCTGAAACTTGTCCCAAATGTAGTCCACTGCCACATCACTCGGGTGGACAAGGTCTCGTTCATAGAAACGATAGTCTCTCAAGTCGTCGATCATCAATTCGTAAGCCGGAAAATAATTCACGCTCTGTAGTTCACCGCATAGTCTTTCGATTGTGAGAAGTAAGATGGACTTTGAGCGCTGGTTCTCAATTAGACCGTCTCTTTTGTATCGTATTGGACTGACGGTAAGCAGTACATGGAGGTCAGGCTTTATGCATCGGGCCTGTTGAATAAGCCGCTGAAGGGAATCGACGCTCTCTTCAAACGACAATCGGCGCCTTTGAAACTCTGAGCCGGGCATTTTGTGACAGTTTGCCACTGGATGTTCACCCCGAAACCACACATGGGCTGAGCCCAGCGTCAAGTATAACCAATTGGACTGCGCAAGAAATTGGCGCCCATTCTCGATGGCGGTTTTAATCCGGACTTCTGTGTCGTTTAAAGAGAATCCACTGATCTTGCTGTGAACATCCCAATGCCGAAACCGTCCCTGGTGCTCAAAAATCTCATCGGCCTGAAAGTCGGCCTCACCAGACAAATAGGCCATGACCTTCTGTAAGCTGAGAGGGTTGTACTGTATTCCAAGCGGATTTAGGTGAGCCATCATGCCGCCACGCAGCAGTCGTCGACCGATATTTTCGGCAAAACAAGACCCCAAAACCATGACTCTGTCGTCCACCCGCAGAGGAGGCTGTATGGGGTTCGGTACAAGTTCTGTTCTAAATTTCATTGATTCAAGGGACTATCTACTGACATTCGTGGAGTATTTCGAGGCCGTCAAAAACATGGTAGTTGGTTGCCCATCCCGTGCTGCCTGAAAAGAACATCTGTCCACCTTTGAAATTGACAGAAACAGCTTGGTTAATGACCTCACTGCCATCATAGAAAACCCGCACGGCCCCATTGAGAATATCGACTCGAATGGGGTGGGGCTGATAGTCTTCAACGGTCGGTGTTTCGAACCAGATCATGTGATTGCTTGGATCAGCATTTTTGGTCAGGGCAATATGGCTAGCGGTGGTGGGATCAGTATGAAACTCGTTTGTGCCGTTATAGGTATTGTGCCATGTATCGATCTCAACGGTTAATGCATCGCCTACCCAATTGCCATAGACGCCCCCAAAGCCATATGCCAGACCACCGCCCGAGCGTGCTTGTTCAAGCCAAGTCACTAGATCTTGGGGATTGCCAATGTCGATAATGGTAAAGGCAAACCCATCTGCACCACTGTTTAATCCACCACCGGTTTTTAAGGTGAAGCGAATGGATGTCACTCCTGACGAAATGGTGTCTTGTGTATTGTACACCGCTCCCTTTTTTCCTTGTGAAATACCTGTCATCTCGATCCAACCGCTTGGATCCCAATAGGCATCGCCGTGTGTGACCCAATCACTTGGTTGAACCGTGAAGTCTTCAAGAAAATATTGCCCGCAGACCGTTACGGCTTTTTCTATTCTCGTGTCGCAGATACCGTCTGGTGTGATGAGACGAGCGTAGATTCGTTGAAGGCCTTTGTTTTGAGTAAAGTCTAAGCCTGAATAGGATCCCAGTCCAGTCTCGTCGACTGCTGCCGTGAAAATCTCACTTTCAACACTGTCTTCCCAACGGATGGTGTAACCAGTGTAGTCAGATAGAGAGTCTAATTGAACACTTGCATTGATTTGAGCCCCCATCTGAAAGAATTCAAAGTCGATTGGTTCGATAAAGTTGGTTTGAACTTGGCAGGTAATCCGTTCTTCTAGAGGGGCACTTGTATCGTTCGAAAAGCCAGAGTCCGTTTCCGTTCCCGTATCGGGTTCAACTGGATCAGTCGGTGGCTGCGTTTCGTCTGAGGGTTCACCAGCGCTGTCTGTATTTGTCGGATTTTCTGATGCCGAATCGCTTTCGTTTTGAACGGTGCCCTTGGGTAAATTGGGTTCACACCCAAAGAAGGCTGCGAGTATCAAGAATAATGGTTTGGGCTTCATGTGGGTTCCAAGTTCATGGACCAGTATAGCACTGGCTCACTCTTCTTTTTTCAATTGTTCCAAATACTCGATGCCTCGGTAAGCATGTTCGTAACTGGGGTCGACAGAGAGAACCTTTGTCCACCACTGTTTTGCTGTGGCGTAATCGTTCTTTTGAAAAGCCACATTGCCAAGGTTGGCCATCGCACTTAGAAGCAATGGATCTAGCTTGAGTGCCGTGACAAAGGCTTCGTTTGCACGGTCAAGCTCTCCTTTGTCTAGTAAGATTGCGCCGAGTGTGTTCCAACCTGTTGCATACAAAGGGTGTAGTTCACAGAGTTCTTGTGCAATCCTTTCTGCAACGGCTAAATCACCCGAACGGTGAACTGTGAGTGCCAGATTATTACCAGCCTTCCGAAGTTGTTTGTCCTTTGACCATGCCTTGCGCAGGGATTCGATTGCCGCATCCCCTTTGTCTTGTGTCAGAAATATTAGACCCAAACTTTGATCCAAAATAGGTGCTTGATTGAGCGTCAATCCTTGCCGAGTGGTCTGGAGGGCCAAATCGAGTTGTCCTTGAGACAGGTATACACCAGACAACGCTGACCAGCCTCTCGGTTCAAGTGGCTGCTTTTCAGTCACATCCAGCCAAAGTGCTTCTGAGCTGTGCCAAGTGGGAATCCGCAGGACTGTCAGAATACCCAATCCAAGGATATAGAATGGCGGGGCTATCCGAAGCCGTTCGGGCCATGCGCTCGCAAGAATAATGGCTAATCCACCGCTTGGGAGCAGTAGATATCGATCGGCCATTAGGTTTTGAATGGGGCTGATCTGACTGACTGGCAATAAGGCACAGCCTATCCAAAATGCGCCAAGTGCCACCAGTGGTTTTTTCTTCCAGAGCCATAGTGGCAGTACAACGGTGCTACCGATAAGGCACAAACCCACAATGACCGTCGGCTGAAGCAGTGGCTGCTCGATGGGTTCTACATATAAAAGGGAAAGCTTAGAGGGCCATAGAAGCATGCCAGCATATTGAGACCATACTTGAGCCGTTATGCTCAGAGAACCCAGAAAGCTGTCCGAACGGGGGGGCGCGAACATTTGCATTAATCCACCCACATGAAATGTAAGCATTAAGCCAAGCCCAAATACCCCTGCAATGGGCAGCCATTGTATCCACCATTTCGGACTTTTAATGGTTTTTCCGTGGATGATTAGTGAGGTGGCCACCAATATAGGCGCCAATGAGATGGCCGTATTTTTTGACCAATACGCCATTAGGCAAAGAGAAGAGACCAGTATGATGGATTGTCTTTTGAGCATGCATAGGGTAGCTCCCATGACAAATGCCAGTGACAAAACATCTTTACGGCTGGCCAGCCAAGCCACTGACTCGATGTGGGTTGGGTGAACCGTAAAAAATAGTGCCCCAAACAACGCCCGAATCGGTGATTGAATCAAATGACAAAGGATCTTCCAAAATAAAATGCAGCTGGTTCCGTAAAGGAGTAGATTTGTCAAGTGATGCCCCGCCCATCGGTTTCCAAAAATTGCAAAGTCAAGCCAAACGCTTAGGTCTCGAATGGGCAGATACTCTGCACCTAGGATTTGTCGGGTTGAAAAGCTGAGGTCTGTCCAAATGGCTGGTAGACTTGAAATCTCTGGGTTTGACAAAATGGGGTTGGTACACACAAGCCATGGCGTGTCAATATTGACCACACCACCATGAACACTGTGAAACCATACCAAAACGATGCAGGCCAGTATGATGCGCATTTGTATTCTGGGTTCGGCAAGACTGTTGCGTAGAAGTTCCATTTTGAGGTTGGTGTCGAGGGTTTAACAGATTAAATGGGTCGATAAGGTAACCTTAAATGACCCCAGAAGAAGAAGAAATCCAAAAACGCACACAGGCTTTGCAGTCGGCTGAAACCGCCTTGGTTCAAGCCGAAGCCGATTATGCAGAGTATCGTCTTCAACTTAAGGCCTTTGAGCAAGCATATATTTTGGCCGTTCAAGACGAGCAATGGGCGATAGAGAAGTGGGAGTCATTAATTGCACAACAGCTCAGTCGGATCCAATTTTTATTGGCGGTTCAAGACGGACTTGAGCCCTGCCCAAGTTCACCCTATGTGTCCTTTGCGGTAGAGAACATGACACCTTCGTCCAGCACTGAGGACTTGGACCTAGATGAGCCGATTATTTCAGAGGTTGAGACAAGTTCAGAGATAAAATCCCTCTATCGAGAATTGGCGCGCCGTTATCATCCAGATCTGGCTGAAAATCCAGAAGTACGGAAACAACGCGCTTCGGTGATGCAGGAAATCAATACCGCCTATCAGCAACGGGACTTGGATGCCCTACAGCAGATTTCCAACCGTCCATCGATTGTCGATCCGATCAATGACAGCCTCGGAGATCAACTGGTCTGGATTATACGAAGAGAAGCAGAGGTTGGTCTTCTTGTTCAAGCCGCAATTGACAAGCTTGCGGCATCGAAATCCAGCCCGCTTGGCGAACTGATGTCTTATTGTGCCAATCGCACTGAAGAGAACCGTTTTGTGGATGTGAAGCGTGCATTGAATTGCCAGGCACAGCAGCTTCGAGAGGAATGGGGTTTTCATTGTCAACATGAATGCGACCTTTGGCAGGCCATTTTATGAAGCTTTCTTTGCACAATACTTTTCTTCCTTCGACCCAGCGGGCCACGCAATGGGCAACTGAAACCCTTCAGATACTTCAGCCCACCCATCCCTTGAGCGGGCCCGCAGCTCTTTTTGAGGCCTTCCAGTCACATTCGCTACAGGATTTGATTACCCAACTCTCGTCAGAGCCAAATCCACCGACGAGACTCATTCAGGTCTTAGAGAAACTGAATTCGCACATCGGCGGTGAATGCGCCACTCCAATTCAAAGGATGGTGACATTGCGGCATTGTGCACTTGAACTCAAGATGAATTTTTTTCAGCGGGCCGTTGACCGTTGGTTTTACAATGGTGGATTTCACAGTATTCGCTCCCTAGGTAACCTCAAGTTTGACATTCAGATCGAGCAAGTGGTGTCTAATGCGCAAGGGTGCTATGTGCTGACAGATTGTGGTGATGTTCATTTGCTGAGTGGACATAAACTGTGTCCGATTACTGTTTTCGAAAGTCTTGATGTGCAGCAAATCAGTGCAGCTGGGGTTCAATTGGCTGTACTCGATGAGCAAGCAACAGTGTGGGAACTATCAGAGGGGCAACCCAAGCGCCTTGGCCAGTGGGAGATGATCAAAAAGCTATTGGCAACTCCTGCTGGTCCTATCGTGCGAATGGACAATCATGTGGTCTTTAAGGACCACATTTTTTCTGTGCCCATTAATCGTCATGTGGTTTCAGATGGTGAATATCTGTTTACCAATGAGGCCGGTCTTTCTGTTTATCATTTGACGGATGGTTCACAGCTGTCACTCTGGCCCGATTCACAGGGCGTGGATGAACAAATGATGGCCGATGCCATCTTTGACATGGCAACCACAGCACCTGGGCTTCGGTTTTTGATGGTTCTAAAGTTTTGGACTCGCAGAATCAGTCACATTTTTCGCTTGCTTCAACAGATTGGAGATGTCCTCTATGTGAGTCCGGCGGGTGACCATGCCATTGGGCTGAATGAGGATACCCTTCAGTCTTGGTCGATAGAAGAGGGAAGGCTCATTTTGAAATCCGAAATGGAAATCACAGACTCTTGGTCTGTTAATGGGGTGGTGCCCATACACCCCCAACATCAAGCCGTGATTTTGCAGACTGCATCAGGGATTAGTGCCATTGATTTTGAGCAACAACTGGAGGTTCGCCTTTTGATACAGCCGGCATTTGCCATTCGTATATACTCAATTGGCCAGCCCTTTCGATTTTGGATGAATACAGGGGAGTCGTGGCACATGTGTCGTTTTGATCGACAAGGGGTTTTTCATGACAACCGTTAATCAGCCACCTTCTTTCATGCCTTCAACCAAAAGCATTCTGGTTGGAGTGGGCTTGTGTCTCGCTTTTGTTGTGATCATGGGTTTTATTTTTAAGGAGGAAAGCGAGGCATTTGGAAAATCTTTCGTAGAGGCCTATGGCCTATGGGGCTTGTGGACTGGGGTTTTGGTGACCGACAGCATTCCAACACCTGGTGGTGCCATTCCTTTGATGACCATCTGTTTACAAGGGGGCGCACATTGGATCGCCATTGGTGCAACCTGTTTGGCGGCCAGTTTCGGGGCAGGCTTAATCGGATACGGCCTTGGGCGACTGATGGGGATACCCTCCGCATTAGCGCTTTGGATGAACCGCAAGTTTCCTGGAAAAATTGATTACCTTGAAGAGAAAGGATCCATTGGTGTTGCTGCCTTGGCTGCTTTGCCTGTGCCCATTACCATTGGCACTTGGCTTGGTGGGGCCTTTAAGGTGAAACCTTGGGCTGTTTTGTTGGCAGTGGCGGTGCGTCTGCCCAAAGTCGTGATTTTTTTATGGGTGATTATGGGCGGTTTGAAAGCGGTTTCTTAATCGGTGATAGCCGCCACTTCGACCAAACCCTTTATGTCTGAGCCTGCAAGCACGGATTGAGCTCGCCAAGTAGTGGTCACAGGGTTTCCAATCCACGGCTGAGCCAAACTGCCCAGCGCCCCATATGACTCGGTGGGACGATACTCATAAATTTTGGAACTGGTTTGAACTGATAACTCACCATGAGCTGTTTTTGCTGTGATGACCACACCACTGCTGTCGGCCTTAGTGAGTTGAATGTCAGACGCAGCGATTTCTGAAAACTGGCCCTTGTACAACACCCATGCATTTTGTTTTCCGTTGGGGGCCTCGTGTATTTGAAGCATGATGGCTTCTGTGCCATAAAATCCACGGAACCGGATCCATCTTTTACTGACTTTTGGCAACAGTGTATTTGAACGGGTGTGGTCCAACTGAGCCTTACCTACCATTGATTTGCCATTGACTGTGGCTGTGACCGATGCAAAAGGAATGAGCAAATCACCTTCCCAAAATTCACCACCAGCGGTCAGTTTGGGTTTGGGAGGTACATGGCGTTTGGGACTTGACTTGAAGATGAGTTGCGCAGAACCTGACTTTGTTTTGGCCACAAATGTGGTTCGTCCATTTGCGCTGGAGAGAGAGCAGTCGCTGACGTTAAGTTGGTTTGGGCTGTGTGACCATTCAGAGGATCCCACATTAATGCTGCTGTTGTTGCCTGCGCTGCCTTTGGGGACCGTCAATAGTCGGCAACCTGCTTTGCCATCTCCAAAGCCTGCGTTGGTGAAAATAAATTGAAGCAAGGCATAGCTTCCGTCTTCAAAGTCGGCAAATGCAGTGAAGGTCTCTGCGTAGGCTTCATCACCCGTGGACTTGGGCTCAAAAATATCTCCGGCAAAGCCAAGGCTTGTGCCGATTAACCAGGACAGCATTCTGTCTCCCTTGTGTTGAATTGAAGGTTATTGTTCAGATATCCACTCATCGAGTGATTCGGCATCATTTTTCCAATTGTTGATGAGTTGGTTGGCGGCCCCTTCAGATGCATCACCTGTTGACATCTCCATTGTCAACCAACTGGCATGGACCCGTGCTGTACCGTCACTGTCAGCAAAGTTGACACCAATGTAATACTGGTCTTGTATTCTGAGGTCCAACTTGGATCCTGTCGATGGTTCTGTGAGCCACCACCGTTGCAACAGCATCCATCCAGCCTCTGTTTCTACCCAGCGAAACTGGATTTGTCGGGTGGCGGTGACTTCACCTAAAATCCCCCAGTCTGCCACAGTGTAGGCCGTTGCCTCCGCCCAAAGACATTCTCGTTCCACGATGCAATTTTTACCGGTTTCAAACTCGCGGTCATAGGTAATGTAGACATCTGGAATGATGGTTTTGAAACTGTACTGTGTGAGCGCATCTGCGATAATCTTCGGACCATAGTTGCTGTAGGTGAGCATGCTGACCCCTGCTAGATCATCTGTCCCATGGGCATGTCCTGCAAGTGGGTCCACCACAGCCTGAGGCAGGTTTTCAATGGTGACTCCGGTCTCAACGGTTTCCCGATTTCCTGTGGTGAGCCAGCCATCAAGATTTTCAAGACCCACAGCAAGCGCCTCAGGATCTTCGTCTTCCATGTGTTCGAATATATAGCCCACCAATGCTTCGTATTCTTTGGGGGCTTCGGGTGGTTTACAACCAAGTAATGAAATGCCGAATAAAATCATGCCAGTCCTATTGGAAGGGTTA
>JAYYJC010000307.1:0-2074 GCA_036146655.1 Myxococcota bacterium
ACTCAACACAGCCTTGTGGCTGTCGCCCATAGATTTTGGGAAGGGGTAATTGAGATCCAGTACCAGTTTTGAACATTCCTGATGTTTTAATCCATCAAGTATTGATGTCTTGTCCAGCGGATGACCCAAGTCTTGGAGCGCATTTCCAGGTTTATACCACCCATCTTTTAGACGCTGATATGCCCAAGGTGTATTGCTCACAAAGCAATCTTCTGAATCGCTAAGTGTGTCAATTACTGTGGTCGGTGGGGCATGGCTGAGGTGCCTCGGTGAGAGGAACTGCTGTGCCCCAATTCCAAATAGAAGTGCTGCAATGTAGATGTGGTTCCCTTTGATTTGGTTCATGCAGATTGGAATCGCCAATAAAATAGGCAACATCAGTCTGGGATTGGTAAAGTAGAGGCTGCAGCCGACGAAATGGGTAATGGCGGCTAGAATGAGTGCACGGTTCATCTTGTTTTGTGGTGTAAATGCAAAGGCCATGAACCCTAGCCATACAAAAGGACTTCTGGCAATTACCATTAGACCATGTTGTAGATTTGGCCCAAAGACTTCGGTAAATGTGCCTCGTTCGTTGCTGCTCATGTCAAAAGTGGGAAGCCCAAACCAAAGGGGCGGCAGCCAGATTGGGGCCGAGACCAGCACCAACCACAGAGCTGTTTGACGCTTGTCCTTGCTCATCCACAGCACACTGGGCAGTGCAGCCAATGCCGTATAACGGAATCCAAAGGCAAGACCAGCGACAATGCCAGCCCATCTGGGATTCTGCTGGGCCAATAAGATGGCGCCGATGGAAAGCGCCGCTGCAGGTAAATCGGTCCCTGCAGTACCTGACCAAATGACAAAAGGGCTTGAGCACAAGAGAGCGAGTGCGCCTTTGGTGGTCAGTTGGTTTGAAGTGTGGAGAAGCCACAGGCCACATGCCATGCTGATGAGAATGCCGCTGAGTCTGGCCTCTCCGATTAGACCGTGTACTGCCTTCAGCATCAATGGATAATAGGGCGGGTAATGTGGGTCGACCCACAGTTCCCAGATGTGTTGTGCTCTGCCACAGAATGCCAAAAAGTCGACCACCTGAAGCGTGTCACGAATGCAAACACCCATCAGTATGAGGCCAGTGAGTAGAACTAGGGCGTGAGTGCGGGATCTATCCATGCCAAGTTCTTGATGAGGGTGCTGTTGTCGGCTTCAGAGAGATAGCCGCTGTCATCAAAGAAATCCGAGTCACCAATCAGGATGATTTCTCCACCGTTATCGAGTCTTTCTGCTCCTCCATACACACGCCCTTCCGAGTCTGCAAAGATATTCTCTGGGGCGTCGACCATGCAGGGGTCAATCATTAAATATCGACTGGCATTGGAATTGGCTTGATGATTGGTCAAGGTGTTTACCTCGATGACTCGATTGGCATCTAGGGCTTCTCCAGTAAATGCAAGTGAGGCACCTAGGGCATCCAAAAGCATTCGAACTGCAGATGACTCGCAGAGGGAATTTTCAGCAGTAATCACCAACCGAAGGCCATTAGAAAGACCAGCCTTGATGTCTTCAATCTCAGCATTCGTTAGTTGTCCGCTGCCATTGATGTTGGGGGCCAGCATGACCATCAATCGATAGGGGTCCAGTGCTCTCCATGAAGACGCATAATCCACTTGCCATCCTGCATCCATCAGTAAGGCTTTTGACTGATTGTATTCACAAGTTCCACCTCCACCGATGCTACAGCCACCAATTCCATCAAACAACCAAACCGATTGTCCATTTGGATAGATGATGTCTGTGGAGGAAGATGCCGTTATGGTTCCGGAATCTTCAATTTTATTAGATGAACTTGTGCAAGCCCACACTAAGAACGGCCACATGTCATTTCCTCTTATCGGGTTTGAAACTTTGGATTGCTTTTTGAACAGAGCGGTAACTTAGTAACTGAATTTGTCCTTCGACAGGAATTGAGTCATCGGCATAGATGCGCCATTGGAGGTAAGTTTCATTTGTGATGTGCCGGTAATTGTTGCCATGAATACCCACCCAAAGCATCATGGCGTAACATTCTTGACCTGGGAAAACAGGTTGAGAT
>JAYYJC010000308.1:0-17798 GCA_036146655.1 Myxococcota bacterium
CCGCTATACCACTGGGTGCAGCAGGAGTGGTTCTGGGTTTATTTAGCGTGGGAATGGATTTGTCATTTATAGCAATGATTGGCGCCATTGGACTGGTGGGTATTGTCGTTAATGACTCACTGGTGCTGATTGATTTCATCAATCAGCTCCGTCGAGAAGGGACACCACTTGTTGAAGCCGTCATTCAAGGTACTCTGCTCCGGCTTCGTCCCATTTTCATCACTTCTATCACAACAGTTTTGGGGCTTGCACCCCTTGGATTGGGAATCGCTGGAGAAGAACCTTTACTGGCTCCGATGGCCATTGCCATCAGTTTTGGTCTTGCGTTTGCCACTATCCTAGCCTTATTCATTGTACCAACGGCCTATCTAATTGTTGAGGACATTCGTCAACTGACCCAGAGTGGTCCCCAAGAAGAGGCGGTTTAGTGTGTGGACTTTAGTATGGGCATCCCAACTATTGGCTTGGCCTCTTCGGGGTACATCTACTCACCTGCCGAGTGAGATAATTACAACCCAATTGATGGTTCCGTCCAATTCAGACTGGAACCCATCAAGCCCAAAGGTGGACTCCTTAACGCTTGCGGCGGCTGCTGCGCACACCCTCAATTACATGCATCAAAACCCAAACGACACACGAGGTGTTCACGCAGGGTTGCTTTCCGAACTTGGAGTGACCGTCTCTGATGTCAAAGCCACACTGGCCATCATCGCTTTTGTGGGGCTCCACTATCCTACACTGCTTCAGGATCCTGAATGGTGGAGAGAGAACTTCGACCACTACGCTTGGAAAGCTGATGCAAATCCCCGCTTTCCTTTTCGAAATCATCAAATACGGCTCACACGGTATGTGATTTATTCAGTGGACGGATCCAGTCAAAAAAACGATCAGTTTACGCAAGCCCTTTGGCAAACGCCCAACGAGGAATTGGCGCTGGACGAACAGATTGCCAGTCAGAAGTGCCCTCAATCCATCAGGTGTCAGTTAACGCGCCAGGACATCCTCCAAGGGGCATTGGAACATCAATATGCTGGAAAATCCGAACCCCTTATTTGGGTTAATGAACACCATTTTCACGAGGCTCAGCTGCAAGGCACACTGTTGGTAAAAGATGAAAACGGTGAACGGCATTGGTTCAATGTTCACCGCTCTAACCAACATCCGTACATCGCAGGTCTCGGTGCTACAGAACAAGCCAGATTTTGGTACTTTCAACGTACAAACGGGGCTTATGGTTGGGGGAATGGTTCCCAAAAAATTGAATTGTTCCCCGGTGTATCCATGGCAGGAGATGTCGACAATTTGGGTTTGGGAAAGGTGTTTTGGATACAAAGTCCAGAACGCACGACAGTGGGTGTCTTGTCTGATACTGGTGGTGCTTTTCAAGCCAACTTGCATCAGTTGGATTGGTTTATGGGAGTCTATCCTGATCGCCAAACATTAGAACATCAGACTCGCCATCTACCAAAATATGCCAATGTTGGAATACTTATTCGAAAATCACACAAGTTCGAGGACATTTCACCGTGAAGCTTCTGAGTTACCAAGCCAAAACATTTTCTTGGTCTGCCCACAGCCAGACGCTTAGTGACGCCGCACCTTCTTCAAGTGGACAGGTAAGCGAAGCGGCCGTCATTTGGCTACATGTGGAGCGCAATGACATTGGAGATGACTCACGAATCTTCAAAAAGACCCTAAAGCACATCAAATGGATTGCCAACAACAAATCCCTAAAAACCATCGTACTTCATTCTTTCGCACACCTCGGTGGAGACACAGCAGAACCAGATGATGCACATGCATTTTTAGAACGGCTAAATACTCGTTTGACCAACACAGGTTACGAAGTCAAACAAACCCCATTTGGTTGGTTTTGCGCTTGGGATCTCTCCATTTATGGAGACTCGATGGCAAAAGTATTCAAATCTTTCTAGTTAGCCTTGCCGCTTTAAAATGAGCTGCATTTCTGGAATATGCCGTTCAAAAAATGCATAGGCTTGTTTGGTTAAGTCGCTTGATTGTACATCGTTTAACTGAACTTCATAGCAGGCAAATGCGGCATGAGGTTGAAACTTGAGTGAATTGAGATCTTGCCGTGTGCCACATTTGGCGCACTGAAGTGAGCGGTCTCCGCCAGAGCGATACGATTGAATGGCCCGAACAAATAATCCCGTGACAACCACTTGGCAATGGCTGCAAAAAACTCGGTAACCACCCTGATGATTGGCCACCAAACTGGGGAAACGATGCCTCAGCATGTGGAGTCGTCGAAAGCCGCCAACCACCCATTGATGAGACCGTTGATCCAATTCTGATTGAGTGGAAATCCCTAAAAGGTTTAGAGATTCCTTCATCTCTTCCTCTGCAGCAGGAGTAGGCTGCCAGTCAGGGTCTTTTGAGCAAATGATGATATTCAACTGTGAACGCGGGAAAGGCATGTCAAACAAACCTCTGTGGATTTGTGCTATTTGGGCGACATTCTTCAAATAACCCTCACTGAGGGCTTGAGAAAGACCACCTATCGAATTAACAGGTGGCGACTATACTCGTGAGGAGCACATTACATGAACTACGATAAAATTGTAGAGTACCTTGGTGACAATGCACAAGGCCTACTTGAACATCAGTGCAAGACCATTCCAAAATCAGCAATCCACTTGCCACAGCCAAACTTTGTGTCAGACATATTCGGGCCTAGTGACCGCAACATTCAGACGCTTCGTTCTTTGCAAAGTCTGTTTAATCATGGACGGCTCGCAGGTACTGGCTATTTGAGTATTTTACCAGTTGACCAAGGGATTGAGCATTCTGCAGGAGCCTCTTTTGCTAAGAATCCTGACTACTTTGATCCAGAAAATATCATCCAACTCGCCATCGAAGGCGGCTGTAATGCAGTCGCAACGACTTTTGGTGCTTTGGGCATGATGGCTCGGCAATATGCACATAAAATCCCATTCATTTTAAAAATCAATCACAATGAACTGCTGTCGCATCCCAATAGCTATGACCAAATTATGTTTGCAAAAGTCAAACAAGCTTGGGACATGGGTTGTGTAGCCATCGGTGCTACTGTTTATTTTGGCTCGCCAGAATCAAACCGTCAAATCCAAGAGGTATCTAAGGCATTCGCCATGGCTCATGAATTGGGAATGGCAACCATCTTATGGTGCTACACAAGAAACAATGGATTTAAAGTTAATGGTGTAGATTACCATTCCTCCGCAGACTTGACTGGCCAAGCCAACCACCTCGGTGTGACCATTGAAGCGGACATCGTGAAGCAAAAGCAACCCACTAATAATGGGGGCTATCAAGCACTTAACAGTGGAAATTCAAGCTATGGTAAACTTGACACTCGGATTTACACTGAGCTCAGCAGCGATCACCCAATTGATCTGACCCGTTATCAAGTGGCCAACTGTTACATGGGCAGAGCAGGTCTGATTAACTCAGGCGGTGCATCAGGAAGCAACGACTTCGCTCAGGCCGTCCAGACCGCAGTGATAAACAAGCGTGCTGGTGGAATGGGACTGATTTCTGGTAGAAAAGCATTCCAACGGCCAAGAGCGGAAGGAATCTCACTTCTCAACACCATTCAAGATGTTTATCTTTGCAAGGATGTCGACATCGCATAGGGCCTTTAACACAAGCTCAAAGTATACTTTGCAAACCCATCATATGCAATCAGACGGAATAGAAGGTTTCGCGGTTGCCTTGATGGGTTATGTGTCTATTATGGCTCCAATTGACTAAGGTACTCAGGATACAAATATGAAACCCAACAACAGAGGTATTCTTTTCGCCCTTCTTCTTGCTGTTGTCATGATCTTTGCGTTCATGATGGTAGGCGACCGCCTTTCTGCACAAAAAGAATATGACTATTCGAAAGTCACAGAGCAGATTCGTGCTGGAGAGGTCAAAGAACTCAGCATCAGAGGGCAAGACATCAGTGGCGTTTTGCATGGCGGTCAACGGTTTACTTCAACGGGACCCCACGAAAATGCAGATTCTCTGATCCGACTATTAGACGAAAGCAACACGGCTTACAAGTTTGAACCTGTCAGCGAGGGCGGAGTATTTGGTACGCTATTGCCAGTAATTTCCATTGGGATTGCCCTTCTTTTGGTCTTTATGGTCTTTCGACAGATTCAGGGTGCCTCAGGCCGTGCAATGAGTTTCGGCAAATCGAGAGCACGAATGCTTGAAGAAGATGATTCACCGGTGACATTTGCCGATGTTGCAGGTGTGGAAGAAGCCAAGGAAGAGCTTCAAGAAGTCGTTGAGTTCCTGAAAGACCCTCGCAAGTTTACCCGTTTGGGCGCAAGAATACCCAAAGGGGTTTTAATGGTAGGGCCCCCTGGAACAGGTAAAACCTTATTGGCCCGTGCCGTTGCCGGTGAAGCAGGCGTTCCCTTTTTCACCATCTCTGGATCAGACTTTGTTGAAATGTTCGTCGGAGTGGGCGCTTCAAGGGTCCGTGATCTGTTTGAGCAAGGGAAAAAGAATGCCCCTTGTATTATCTTCATTGATGAAATAGATGCCGTCGGCCGACAGCGTGGAGCAGGTTTTGGCGGTGGACACGATGAAAGAGAACAGACACTCAACCAATTATTGGTTGAAATGGATGGGTTTGAGTCCTCTGAAGGCGTGATATTGGTTGCAGCGACAAACCGTGTCGATGTGCTGGATCCAGCACTTCTTCGCCCCGGCAGATTTGATCGCCGCGTCGTGGTTGGAAATCCAGATGTGAAAGGCAGAAAAGGAATTCTCGAGGTGCATTCCAGACGGATCATAGTGGATGAAGAAGTGGACCTCGATGCAATTGCCAAAGGCACACCTGGATTCAGTGGCGCCGATCTCGAAAGCTTGGTTAACGAAGCCGCTTTACTCGCAGCCCGAAAAGACAAAGATCAAGTTGAAATGGAAGACTTCGAAAATGCAAAAGACAAAGTCACTATGGGAGCGGAGCGTCGAAGTATGGTCATTCCAGAAAAGGAACGCCGAAGAACGGCTTATCATGAAGCGGGCCATGCCATTGTGGCACGCGCACTTCCTGAAGCCGATAAAGTACATAAAGTGACCATTATCCCAAGGGGACAAGCGCTTGGAGTTACTCAAATGTTTCCAGACGAAGATCGTTTGGGTTCAACCCAAGAGCAACTTAAGACCCGTTTGGCCGTTTATATGGGCGGTAGAGCAGCAGAGGAAATCATATTTGAAGAGATCACAACCGGCGCTCACAATGATATCCAGCAAGCAACCCGCATTGCTCGAGCCATGATCACAGAGTTCGGAATGTCTGATTCGCTTGGTCCAGTAAACTTAGGCGGCCAAGGTGAAGTATTTCTCGGGAGAGACTACTCACAAACCAAAGGTCATTCAGAACATACCGCCCAATTAATTGACTCTGAAGTCCGGAGCTTTTTAGATCGGGCTTACACAAAAGCCAAAAGCATCTTGCAACTCAACCTTCCCATTTTGCACCGAATCGCCAATCGCCTTCTGGAACTTGAAACGCTCGACAATGATGAGTTTGAACGGCTCATCGCTGGTCTAAATACGAATGACATTGCATTTGCAAAGCCATGAAGCCTCGCATCATGGGTGTGCTGAACTGTACACCAGATTCATTCTACGATGGCGGCCGATTTAATGACTTGATTGGGCGAGGAATGCAGATGGTAAACTCAGGAGCAGACATTGTTGATGTCGGTGGTGAGTCTACCCGGCCAAATGCAGTCCCCGTCCCTCTCGAAGAGGAACTCGAGCGTGTGATACCTGTTGTAAGCGCCCTCTCGCCCCATGTGACGGTCTCCATTGACACTACAAAACCGAAAGTAGCTGAAGCCGCTTATGCCGCTGGCGCAACGGTGTTAAATGATGTCAGAGGATTAAAAGACAAAGAAATGCAGGAGGTCAGTGCTTTATTCCCTTCTTGCGTCATCATGCATTCACGGGGCACACCTCAAACAATGCAGAGACAAACCCACTATTCAGATCTCAGTTCAGAGGTTTTTGACTGGCTTTTGGCACAAGCACAAATCTGTCAAAGCAAAGAAGTCATTCTTGACCCTGGGATTGGTTTTGCAAAAACAGCAGCGCAGTCGCTTCGTCTAATTAAGGATTTAGAACAACTTGCTTTGCACGGTTACCCTGTTTTGATTGGGGCCTCTCGAAAATCATTTATAGGCCACACCCTCAACCAAACCAGTCCAGACGAGCGCCTACCAGGATCACTGGCTGCATTGGCTGCCAGCTACTCAAGAGGTGCAAAAGTATTTCGTGTTCATGATGTACGAGAGAGCAAAGATGTAGTAGATCTGTTATGGGCAATTGATCACGCCTAATTATATTTAACAGACATGTTTTGGCTTATTGACAACATTCAGCCGCGGGACTTATTGGATATTTTCCTGCTGAGCTACATCCTATACCGGATTCTACTGATCCTTAAGGGCACCCGTGCGGTTCAGTCTCTGGTAGGTCTCTTGTTTTTGGTCGCCATTTACGGATTTGCGGAACAAGCAGAGCTTCACAGCCTGCATTGGGTTCTAGAAAAGTTTTTTGTCTACTTGGTGCTGGCCATCATCATCTTGTTTCAAGAAGACATAAGAAAGGGACTGGCTAGAGCTGGACAACTCTTCCCAAGTTTACAGAGTGAAAAAAAGAACCCCACTTTTCAAGAATTAATTAAAGTGAGTTTTGCATTGTCTGCGCGTCGGATTGGGGCTCTGATTGCCATAGAACGCACAGCAGCCCTAGACGACTTCATAGACCCAGCCAAAAGACTCGATGCATTGATCAGTTCGGAACTGCTAACCGCTATATTTCTTCCGACTTCGCCATTACATGATGGAGCGGTCATCATTCGAAACAACAGAATAACGGCAGCACAATGTTTTTTGCCGCTTGCCATTACCAAAGACATTTCTAGGATTTACGGCACCAGACATCTTGCAGCCATTGGACTTACAGAGTCTACCGATGCATTGGTCATTGTCATATCTGAAGAGAGAGGAACCGTTGGGATTACACAAAATGGTGAAATTGAGATTGTACATGATGCCAATGAAATGCGGCAGCGGCTTCAAGCTTATCTGATCGACAGTCAAGTTGAAGAGGCCGCAAAATGAGCAGAATTAAGATTATTCTCAGGGCGACCTTTACCGACAATATACTTCTGAAAGTGGCCAGTTTACTGTCAGCAATGCTCATTTGGATTTGGGTCCAGAATACTCAGATCACAACAAGCACTGTTCGCACAAAAGTCAACTACATCTGGCCTGACTCACTCGTCAGAGTTGAGGATCCAATTCAAAGCATCATCTTGAATGTTGAAGGACCACAGGGTCGGATTAATCAACTTGAGGATCTCGAATTGTACATATCGGTTGATATCTCAGACGGGATTGAAGGCATTAATCCCGTCGACTTTAGTTCTCGATCAATTGGTAACCTTCCACAAGGCATAAAAGTAGTTCGAATCTCGCCACCAGCTGTTTCCATTGAGTTGGACAAGCCCATGCAAAGAGAGGTAGACATCATTCCAAACCTCGTTGGCAGCGTGGATTCAGGTTGGGAAGTTTCAAGCATTGAAGTGATGCCTTCTACTGTGACCATCAATGGTCCGCAGCAAAAGATCGAAAATATTACCAGTATACAAACGGAGGCAATTTCGGTAGATGGTTTCTCTAAGAGTACAATCATACCCAGTGGACTGTCACTCCCAACAAGTACCATTCAATCTGAATGGTTTGCTCCTGTCCAAGTAAAGCTCAGACTGACTCCACTGATGATTACTAAAAACTTCTCTGCCATTCCGGTCACCGTGCGAGAACAAGGCTGGAAAACTACCGTCCGGATCGCAAAGGTCAGTCTTAGAGGTCCTCAAAACTACATGAATCAACTTGACAGTACAGATCTGTCCATTCTATTGTCCGCTCAAACCGTGCAAGGACAATCCACAACACTCGACTTCGGAAAAGACGACAATGGCATTCAAGTCATTTATCCGCCAAATGAAAATGTGACGGTCACAAAACTTGCTCCAGATGAGTTTCCCATATTGAGTACACCATAAGTGCCGAAAAGAGGTATGCATGATTAAGTTTGGAACGGATGGGATCAGAGGTCCTGCTGGAAAACCGCCACTAGATGAAGAGACACTCGTTCAACTGGGTTGTGCGATCGCTCTGAGCTTAACCCCTAATGACACCGTTTTAATCGGAAGAGACACCCGCACCTCTGGACCGTGGATTGAAAGAGCCATCACCAAAGGGTTGCTAAAGGGAGGGGTGAATGTCACAAGTGCTGGAATATTGCCGACGGGAGCACTCTCAACAGCAGTTGCCAATCGACCAGTTGAATTGGGGGTGATGATCACGGCCTCTCACAACCCAGCAGAAGACAACGGGATCAAAATACTAAGTCGAACAGGACACAAACCCACAAAAGAAGAACAAGCAAAAGTACTCGCAAACTTTGGAAAAGAAAGCCCCCACCCTCCTGGATTGTCGAAAAGCCTTACCGTTGACGCAGCCACTCGAGAGTGGCGGGAGCTGCTTCCAAAACCAGATCTTAGCGGTCTCAAAATCTTACTGGATTGTGCGAATGGGGCGGCAGCACCACATGCGCCTGAGATCCTTCGAACATTGGGCGCGAAAGTTCAGACCATTGCATCTGAGATTGATGGAGAAAAAATCAACTTTAACTGTGGCGCACTTCATCCACCCAAAGAACTGGGCCCAAACGCATTGGCCATTTGTTTTGATGGCGACGCAGATCGATTGGTCATGGTCGATCAAAATGGAGTCATTGATGGGGATGACATGCTGTGGATCATGTCCCATAAAATAAAAGGGCCTTTGGTAGGGACCATTATGAGCAATGGTGGCTTGGAAGAAAAGCTGAATGGTCGTCTCAAAAGGTCTTCAGTCGGCGACAGCCATGTTGCTGAGATAATGCGATCTGAAGGCGCACAAATGGGTGCGGAACCATCTGGTCATGTGTTGTTCTCCGACGGACTCCCCACCGGAGATGGGCTTTATACAGCGCTTCGGGTACTCGAAACGGCTCGTCCGCCTTTTGACCGCAACTGGACTCGTTGGCCATGCACACAAGCCAGCATTCGCTTTGAGAAAGACAAAGTTCCCGTATCAGATTTAATTGTGCCTGATCAAGCACGCTCTGCTGGCCAGCGGGTCATTGTCCGTTATTCAGGTACTGAGCCAAAGTTGCGTATTCTCGTTGAAGGCCCAGAAGCCCTCCACTGGCTCAAACTGATTGTCCAAGAAGCGGAGTCCTTATTGCTATGAACAACCCTAGAATTCGACGCTTAGGTGCAAATATTGACCATGTAGCAACGGTGCGACAGGCAAGAAGGGCACCGTATCCCGACCCAGTCTATGCAGCAGCCATTTGTGAAAATGCGGGCGCTGCCCAAATCACTTGCCACATCAGAGGAGATCGCCGCCATATTATTGACAGCGATATTCCTCGGCTGAGAGACATGGTACAAACACAACTCAATGTGGAGATGGCTGCCACGGATGAAATGCAAAGACTGGTGTGCCCTATTTTGGCTCATCATCCCAATCGACATCGAATAACACTGGTTCCAGAACGGCCTGATGAAGTGACGACAGAGGGTGGCTTGAATGTCAAAGCACTTCGAGATGACATCGTTCAAGTTATTTCTTCTATTCGAAGCCAAAACATTAAAGTTTCTTTATTTGTAGATCCAGATCCCGCTCAAATCCAAGCATCTGTGATTGAAGGTGTCGACATGATTGAGTTGAACACAGCAGCCTATGCAGAAGGTGAACCCAACGCTCTCGCACGGTTGGTCCAAGGAGCCCAACTTGCTGAAGAACTCGGCTTTGAGGTTGCTGCAGGACATGGGCTAACCATTCACAATCTGCCAATGCTGGTATCAGCTGCTCCCAACATTATCGAATACAACATTGGTCATAGCCTTATCGCAAGGGCCATATTTGTTGGACTTGAACAGGCTACCAAGGACTTAATTCAACTCATTCGGCAATGATACCTGTATATTCCACAGAGCAGATTAGACAACAAGACCACTGTCTGATTGAACAAATGGGTTACCCGTCGGCTCAACTTATGGAGTTGGCTGGGTATGCAGTTGCAGAATGGATTCATCGCAACCACCCAAGTGCGTCCGTTCAGATTTGTTGTGGAGGCGGAAACAATGGCGGAGATGGATATGTAATTGCACGGTGGCTTTCCCTTTGGGGACATTCTGTACAGTGCGTGGCGGTCCTGAAGCCCAAAACAGTAGATTGCACTCTTAATGCAGATCGATTGAAATCGACGGGAGTAACAGTTGACGCACTCAATGCAGAATTGTTTCCAAGTGCAGATATTCTGATTGATGCCATACTTGGTTCCGGTCAACGGCTTCCTTTGTCAACATCATTAAACGAAGCTGTCATTTGGATGGGGACACACACAGGTTTACTGTTCGCAATCGATGTTCCTACCGGATTGAACCCCAATGGGGCTGAAATCTGTTCCGCCTTACATACCATAAGATTTGATGTGACATTTGCATTGGGTGGACGAAAACCATGTCATTACGCTTCAAGTCGCTGCGGACAGATCGTCGAGATCGACATTGGGCTAGGGTTGGGTTTAAATCATCTTCCAAATGCCTATCAACCCATGGCACAGGTCATAGAAGAAGCAGATATACCGAAACCACTCACCTTCCATTCTGACATGGTTAAATGGAACAAAGGTCACCTTGCCATTGTGGCCAAAAGAGGTGCGGCTGTACTCGCTGCTCGTGCTGCGCTAAAAACCGGTGTTGGACTGGTCTCCGTAGTGATGCCAAAATCAGAATGGCCCCATTTGCACGGTCTTCCACCAGAAGTCCAAATGATCGAACCATCAAGTCTCAACCCTAATCGGCACGACGCACTGGTCATTGGACCCGCTTGGGGGTTAAATGACACGACATGGTTATTGGATTTATGGGTACATTACCCCAATCCTGTCATCGCTGATGCAGATGCTCTGCATGTACTTGCTAAAGATCTGACCCGTGTAAATCTCCCCAGAGTGATCACCCCACACAGTGCTGAAGCTGCTGCGCTCCTTGGGCTCACACGGGAACAGGTCGAACAAAATCGATTTGACACAATCAATAAACTGGCAACCATTGCGACTGTTGCCTTATTAAAAGGGCCATACACACTCGTATCTTCGGAAGTACCACTCATTACTCCAGTGGCCGACTCCCGACTTGGCGTTGCGGGTTCGGGTGATGTGTTGAGTGGGTTGATTGGCGGTTTGCTCGCAATAGGACATACCCCGATAGATTCTGCCTTAATTGCCGTTTGGAAACACTCACAAGCCATTCCACCAACCTCAAAGCCATCAGCATCTGGTCTGATTCAAAGCCTTAAGTTGACCTAATTGCTTGGGAATAAATTAATTAAAATAGTGAAGGTAGATCAAAGACATGCTAAATTCCTGAAGAATAAATGTCATGTTGGTTTAAACACTTAAATAGATAACTGGCGTTTCCGATTAGTTAAAAGTTAGACATTATAAAGCAGGAGCTTATCCATGTTACCTTTGTTTATTTTCTCGGTTGTAGGAACAGCGAAAGCGAATGTTCCTGTGGACCTTCTCAATCCTGGAGACTTGGTTGTTACTGAGGTCATGCATTCCGTCTCAGCCGTACCAGATTACAGAGGCGAATGGATTGAGGTTTACAACAATTCAGGTGTGGATGTAAATCTCGATGGTCTGGTCCTCTCAGATGGTGTGCAAAGCACCACCATTAACCGTTCAAACTTCGTTGTTACCGCCGGTTCGTATGTTGTTTTTGGGACCAGATACTCCAATCTGAACGGAGGTGCTTCCGTTCAATATGTCTATCCCAACAGCCAACTCAGACTGACAGGGAATGAACAGATAAGCCTAGTTGCTGGCGCAGTGACCTTGGATACCTTCGACTGGGATAGCGGTGGCAATTATCCCGCTGCATTAAATACTTCATTAAGTTTGAGCCCAAGTGTACTGAGCGAAAGTGGCAATGACATCAGTTCAAATTGGTGTTTGCCATCCAGTACCTATGGATCACTTAATCTTTACGGAACACCGGGCGCAGCCAATGACTCATGTCCTGTGGATTTGACATCTGTTTCAGCGGGTGATTTGGTTGTTTCTGAAGTCATGTATGCCCCATCCAGAACGGTCTACTACCGAGGGGAATGGTTCGAAATCCACAATGCTTCGTCCAATTACATCAACATAAACGGGCTGGTTATTAATGGTGGACCTGCTTCCGAAATATTTACCATCAACTCAGACATCAACATTCGACCAGGCGAGTCAGCACTAATAGCAAATCGCACCCAGCCACTCTACAATGGTGGGATGTCCGGTGTAGACTATGCATACAGCTACAATCTGAACAAACTGTTCAGCAACGATAGTCTGACACTGTCATACAACTCGAACACCATTGACTCCCTGAACTGGACCAGCAGCTATGGCGGTGCATTGGGTGTAGCCATCAACTTGGACTCAAGGGCATTGGATGCGACCAGCAATGACAACTCAAGTTCATGGTGCGCAGCCGTCACAACATATGGCGACGGCGATTTCGGAACACCCGGAAACACAAATGCAGAGTGCTCTGGATTTGATGGTGATGGGGATACATATACAGTCGACAACGGTGACTGTGATGATACGGATTCTACCATTAATCCGGATGCAGATGAAGTCTGTGATGGAGTCGACAACAACTGTGATGGGAATATCGATATCAATGCCACAGATGGGAGCACCTATTACGCAGACACAGACGGAGACGGATACGGTGATGTCAACACAACAATTGTGGCTTGTTCCCAACCAACTGGGTATGTCAGCAACTCTGACGATTGCGACGATACTCGTTCGAACACTTACCTCGGTGCACCAGAGGTTTGTGACGGCATTGACAATGATTGCGATGGAAATCTTGATAACAATCCAACAGATGGCACAACCTATTATTCAGACTCTGACGGAGACGGGTACGGTGATGACAACAACACCCTGAGTGCTTGTACACAGCCATCTAACTACGCTGAATTTGGAGGAGATTGTCAAGACAATGACACCTCCATCAATCCAGGTGCCGCTGAAGATTGTTCGGCTCAGTCTGACCTTAACTGTGACGGTTTCATCGGGCTAGGCGACAATGATGGAGATGGTTTTGATGCCTGCCAAGAGTGTAACGATAGCAACAGTGCCATTAATCCCAATGCCTCAGAAGTATGCGATGGCGTTGACAACAATTGTGATGGCAATATCGATGACAGTACCGCTTCCGACGCGTTGACTTGGTATCAAGACGGAGACGGTGATGGATATGGAAACTTAAACTCAACTGTTCTGGATTGTGCTCGTCCCTCTGGATATGTGGCAGACTCAAACGACTGTGATGATGGTGACAGTAACCAATATCCAGGAGCGCCAGAGGTCTGTAATTCTGAAGACGATGACTGTGATTCAACAATCGACGAACCAGGTGCGACAGGAACCATTGAAGTCTATGCTGACACAGATGGCGACTCATATGGTGACATCAACAATACCGCACAATACTGCACGGGTAGCATACCGTCTGGCTATGTTGCGGATTCACAAGATTGTGATGACACCAACATAAACATCAATCCCGCAGCGCAAGAAGTTTGTGACAGCATTGACAATGACTGCGATGGTGACATTGACGATAACGATGCCTCTATCGATACATCAGGTGGAAATACCTATTACAGAGATTCAGACAATGATCTTTATGGTGACCTTAATAATGCAATACAATCCTGTAGTTTACCAGTAGGTTACCGAACCAACAGTCAAGATTGTGACGATTCCAACTATGCCATTAGACCGAATGCACAAGAAGTTTGTGACAGCGTGGACAATGATTGCGATACATTGATAGATGACTCGGATCCCTCTCTTGGTGGAAGTGCCTCTGAATACTATGTAGACTCAGACACTGACACCTACGGAGACCCCGCAACACTTACGAACACATGCTCATCAAGTCCTGGCTTTGTGCAAGACAATACGGATTGTGACGACAATAATGTCAATGTCAATCCGGGCGCCACTGAGGTATGTAACGGGATCGATGACAATTGTTCAGGTGACGAGTCTGATGCACCATCTTCCAATCCGTACTATGCAGATTCTGATGGCGATACTTATGGCGATCCCGACACATTATTCAACGCCTGTGTGCAACCTTCCGGATATGTTACCGACAATACAGATTGTGACGACAGCAATGTCAATGTCAATCCCGGTGCGACAGAAGTCTGTGACGCCAGCAATGTCGATGAAGATTGCAGTGGTGATGCAGATGACGCAGACACCGGAGTGGATACATCAACTTATACAACCTATTACCGCGATACAGACTTAGACTTCTACGGTGATAACAACGACACTGTAACCCAGTGTGATGCGCCCACACTGTACCGTGTATTGGGAGGTGACTGCGATGAAACAAACGCAAGCATCAATCCTGGTGCCACAGAAGTCTGTGACAATATAGACAACAACTGCGATGCTCAAATCGATGAAGGGCTTACATTCGAAAGCTACTACACCGATTCTGATGGAGACGGATTTGGGGATGCGAATGATGCCACCCCAACCAACAGCTGTAATGCAATCAGTGGCGAAGTGACCAACAACACTGACTGCGAAGACAGTGATCCAACGGTAAATCCTGGTGCCACAGAAATTTGCTTAGACGATGTAGACCAAGACTGCGACGGCTCTGATAACTTCGGAGTGTGTGATGGTTCTTCTTCTGACGCGGACTTGATACTAAGTGGACTTGGAGACAATAATGTCGCCGGTTGGGCCATTTCAAGCGTCGGTGACTTCAATGGGGACGGCAATGCAGACTTCATGATGTCAGCGAGAGGGGACTCTACATTTGGTTCTGGCACTGGAACGAGTTATGTATTCTACGGACCACTCACCGGCTCAGAGACCCTTTCTAATGCAGATCTGGTCATTGCAGGCTCATCTGGTGATGCGCTGGCCACTTCTGGTTCAGGTGGCATCGACGCCCCTTCAGGTGACAGTGGTTTCCTCAGCATGGATGGAAACATCAATGGCGACGCCTTTGGCGATATTCTTTTGGGGAGCAATACCAATAACAGTGGAACTGGTGCAGCGTATCTCTTTTATGGAAGCAGTTCACAAAGTGGCCAAACCTCTACCGCCAGCGCAGATGCGATTTTCACCGGTGAGTCAGCCGGTAACTTTGCTGGTCAAGCGGTAGCCATGTTGGGTGACATTAACGGAGACTCCATTGGTGACCTTGCCATTAGTGCTCCTCGAGTGTACGAAAATAATGGTCGTTTCCAAGCTGGTCGAACCTATGTTTTCTACGGTAGCTCAGCCACCCCACTCAGTGTAACCATTTCTCTTAGCACAGCAGATGTCACGATTAATGATGCCAGGGCGCGGGACCGCCTAGGTCTTGGATTGGCAGGGGTTGGTGATGTCACCGGTGACGGTATAAACGATCTTGCTGTAGGCGCCTATCGTCGTGACCGTTACACTGTAGACAACCACCCCAACAGTTGTGATCCCAATGAAGACCTTTCTTGTTTGGGAAATGAAGGTCAGGTTATGGTGTGGCAAGGTGGAACACTGGCAGCTTCTGAAACCCCAGAAGACGCAGACATCACCTACATTGGCGAAGGAAATGGAGACAACATTGGTGAAACCATTTCTGGAACAGGCGATATTGATGGAGATGGTACAGATGACTTGGCATTTGGTTCAAGTTATTATCAAAATCAAGACCGTAGAGGTGTGTATTATATTGTCAATGGCAATACTTCAGGTGAACAGGAACTCGCACTGAGTAATTCAAATGTTATTGCACGGTTCATCGGTGACAATGTTGGCGATCAACTGGGCCGGAATGCAACCCGATTGGGAGACCTTGATGGCGATGGAAATAATGACTTTGCCATCTCCGCGAGAGGCGTGGATGTAGCCGGAGCAGATGCAGGTGCAATCTATGTATTTCTTGGCCCATTGTCTGGCGATTATTCTGGTACTGATGCCGATGTCGTCATTGATGGCGAGACTGCAGGCGACTTCTTTGGAGGCGACATTAAGGCTGCAGGTGACATTGACAATGATGGTTCAATGGATCTAATCATCAGTGCTACCTCAACCGGCAACAACGCAGGTTCAGTCTATCTGCTTTACGGTTCTCACTTCTAGAACCCTAACGAAGAGAAAATATAAAAGCGTCTTACGACGCTTTTATTATTTTTGCAGCACTATCGACATTAAGTCAAAACGGATTTCAAATCCTTTAAACCAAATGGCTTCTGCAAAATACCAATCACAGATGGCAAACCCACAGACATAAGCTGCTGTTCTGGTGCATGACCACTAATGAATATGATTTTTATGTTTGGAAAATCATTTAAGAGATCAGGGACCAATTTATGCCCGTGTTCGGTTCGCACCATGATGTCTATTAATGCGTATGAAATGGATTTATTGGCCGCTCGGCATGACGCTATCACCTCTCGCGCAACCTGAAGTGAAGCACACAAGAGGGTATGATACCCGAGCGCCTGTAGATAATCATCCATTAACTTCAGAAGTTCAATGTTGTCGTCTAGTACCAAAACTGTCTGAGTGTTCGAACCCTCATTCGACGCATCTAGTTCAGATTTGAGTTCTTCTAACCGCAAAATGGCCAAACTTGTCTCCCCATTTCGAAGCAGTGATAGAAGCGTAGAAATCTCTTGAGAAAGTTTATTCATCGGATACCAACTGAATAAAATGAGGTGTAATGTTCAGGCGATTGGATTGTGCGATTTGCAGTGATGTTGAAAATCGTTTGGTTTGAAGGATACCGAGGATCCGTTCCAACACTTCAAATCGAATTACCAGCTGATTATGCGAAAAGAACCGGTAAAGGAACCGCAATTGAAGGCCAGGTTGGAATGTCAATATTTCCTCAGTTATTAATCTATTGCCTGAAAATACCCGCGTCCAATTGTCATCCACAATTTTCGTCAATACGGAATCATCATAGGCACAAATTTGAGAACTCCGAACCAATGCCCGAACAGCACCACCATGAAGTTCATTAAGCTCAGGCAGTATTTGCCTCACTCTTCCTCTTAAGGACTCTTGGTTTGACGGGTCCTCAAACCAATGGATGCGATTAGATGTTGCGTATGACAAGATATCTTCTTTGGTCAAACAAAGGATGGGTCTGCACCATGGCCGATTGAGTGGTGCCAGACCAGACAAACCAATTGTTCCAGATCCTCGCAGGAAACGGTACAACACTGTCTCAGCTTGATCGTCTTGATGATGTGCAGTGGCAATCCGATCAGTCTGAAATTGTAAAAGGGCATTTCGACGGGCATTTCGAGCGGTTGCTTGCAAGTTTGGCCCCTTCTTGAGTTCCAGTGCGATGACCGTCACAGGAAGTGACAACTTTTTGGCTGCATCGACCACATATTGGCACTCCTTTTCAGACTCTGTCCGCAACCCGTGATTAATGGTTACAACATTGAGTACACCCCTGTGTGCACACTGTGTCCGTTTCAATAGCGTCATCATCACCATACTGTCTACACCACCTGACACCCCAAGAAGAACCGTCTGTTCTGGTTCCCACATTCGATGGCGTTTAATCCATTCAATGACTCGCTTCTCTATTGCACTCATGATCTTGAAAACGCCTCAAGATGGTCATC
>JAYYJC010000309.1:0-10000 GCA_036146655.1 Myxococcota bacterium
TCTCTGATCATATAGCTCCCTGGGATCCAAGCTGGCAGACTGAGCCGTTGGGGGCTTTTGGGGGTTGTGATCATCAGTTCAATCTCAAAAATGTGTGTTTGAGCTTGGTTGAACCATATTTGATATTGTGGCATTGTTTGCCTCTTCATGTGTAATGGAGAATATAGGGTGCAGAATGAGTATGAATAAGATACCTTAGTCAATATATTTGGGAGGAGCAGAATGGGTCGCTCAAGATTTTTTCCTCAGCAGGCGATTATTCTAACCGGTAAAGAGCTTCAAGAAATGCGGTTGGCATGTCGTCTTGCCGCTGATACGCTTGAAATGATTGGCGAGCACATTCAGCCAGGCATCACTACAGATGAGATCAATACGCTTGTGCATGAGTATACTCTTAAACACAATGCTGCTCCTGCACCTTTGGGCTATGGTGGCACACGGACAAGACCCCCATTCCCCAAAAGTGTATGCACCAGTGTCAACAATGTTGTGTGTCATGGTATTCCAGATGGGACCGTGCTCAATGACGGTGACATTGTCAATGTAGATGTCACCTCTATTTACCCAGCCAAACGTGGGTATTATGGAGATACATCGGCTACATTTTATGTTGGTGAACCGTCTCCATTGGCCAAACATGTGGTGGAAGTGGCACGGGAATCATTGGAAATTGGTTTACAACAGGTCAGACCTGGCGGAACAATTGGAGACATCGGACACGCCATTCAAACATTTGCCGAATCAAAGGGCTGCGCCGTTGTTAGAGACTACACTGGCCATGGCATTGGTCGAAGGTTTCATGGCCCTCCAAGTGTTCCCCATTATGGTTCTCCTGGCATTGGTCCTCGTCTTCGAAAAGGCATGACATTTACCATTGAACCCATGATAAACTTACGAAGTCATGAAGTGGATCATCTCGATGATGGCTGGACAGTTATCACAGCTGATGGTGGTTATTCAGCTCAGTTCGAGCACACCATCGTTGTCACTGCTTCTGGGGTTGAGGTCTTGACCAAACGGCACACGACGCTCAAGAACTCAGAAGACAAATCATGGTCGAAATTGGGGCCATTGTCATGTCACATGGCAGAATAGTATATCTTGAGTTTTTGAAGTAGAGACACAGAGTGGGCGGAGATTCAAAGCACAATACGGGGGAGCAGGAAACCATTGAGTTTGATAGTTTCGACAATGGTTTTGGTTCAGTCTTAGACTCCGATGAAGGATTGGACTCCATAAGCGGTTTCTTTACGCTGCCCGAGGTTCATCAAACGCACGACTCCCGTGAAGTGATGAGTGCCATTCCATTTGCGAGTAATCGATACCAAATCCAAAACCAAATTGGTGAAGGTGGAATGAGTCAAGTCTTTCGAGTATTCGACAAGGTGCTTAATCGCACAGTTGCCATGAAAGTCATTCGGCCCTCACTGTCATTGAAGCCCGAGGTTGAAAATAAATTTTACGAAGAAGCTCAAGCCACTGCCCAGCTTCAGCATCCGGCCATCGTACCCGTTTACGATATGGGGAAGCTCCCCAATGGTCAGTTGTACTTCACCATGAAAGAAGTCAATGGCCATACACTTCGGACCATTATTCGAGAGCTTCATGGTTACCGAGTTGGTGCTCAATGGAATGAAACCCCCAATGGTTGGACTTTTCCAAGACTTGTTCAGGCCATGATTCAAGTCTGCGAGGCCATGGCGCATGCCCACCAGTTTGGTGTGGTACACAGAGACCTTAAGCCTGAAAATATAATGCTTGGGTCACATGGGGAAGTCATGGTATTAGACTGGGGAATTGCGCAGCTTCGTCAAGTCTCTTTCGAGCAGAATGCCACCACTGATGCAAGAGAAACAATTATCTTGAGCAGTGGCTCAAAACAATCTCGCCATGGCGCAATCGCTGGTACTCCCGCATATATGGCTCCTGAACAGGCCAGTTCTGAGTTTGCACAAATCGGACCTCGCAGTGACATCTATTCACTCGGTGGCATCTTCTATGAGTTGTTGACAGGCCGCACTCCAAGAGTGGGAACCAGTCATGAGATCATCAAAGACTTGGTGGCGGGTGTGGCCGTCAGGGCTATTCCTACTGAATCTTGGATCCCGCGTGAGTTGAGAGAACTCACCATCCGGATGCTCAACATGAATCCAGAAGCTCGCCCGCAAAATGTGTTTCAAATCTCTAGGTCTCTCAGACGCTGGTTGGAGGGGGCTGAAAAGCAGGAACGGGCTCTCGAGTTGGTCCGCAAAGCAAAGTTGCTGTATTCTGAGGTGAATGATGCCAATCTTCGGGCAGATCAACTCAGTGCTTTGGCAGCTCGAGAGGCCGCCAGAATCCCACCTTATGCTGGCATTGAGCATCGCAGAAAGTTGTGGCGAAAAGAAGATGAATCCATCAAAGCTCGCAGTGCAGCTCGATTGCTTGAACTCGAAATGCTTGAGCAGTTGCGTACTGCGCTCAACTATGACAATGCGTGTGTTCAAGCCCATGAAGGACTGGCAGAATATTATCATCAGCGGCACCAATATTGTGAGCGAAATCACATGAATCAAGAGGCTAAGACTTATGAAGTCTTGCTCAGAAAACACAATCTCGGTCGATACAATACTTATCTTGAAGGATTGGGATATCTCTCTGTACACACCGATACATCTGCAGTGGCTACGCTCTTTAAATATGTGGATGATGACCGGCGATTGAATCTGGAGCCGCTTGGAGTCTACAAAGAATTGCCCATTGAGAATCTGTCACTTCCAATGGGCAGCTACCTCATTCAAGTGCGGTCAGAGTCCAAACTTCCCCTTCGATTACCGATTTCGATTGAGCGTGCAAAGCATTTTGAGGTTCGTGCACCCAATGAAGAACAGACTCGTCCTTTGCGATTGCTGAGCCCCGACGAAATTAGCAATTCTGAGTGTTATGTTCCTCAGGGCTGGGCCACTGTAGGCGCACACGAAAATCCGGACAATCCAATGAGACAAGTCTGGGTTGACGGTTTCATTATGCAAAAATATCATGTCACCAACCGTCAATACCTCGATTTTCTCAATCATTTGGTTCGAGATGGCCGGTTGGAAGACGCCAATAATTATGCGCCCGCTTACTGGCAAACGGGGAAGCGTCAGGTGATTTATGGCTTTGAGCCCGATGAAAATGGCGGTTTCTTTAAACTTGTCCCAGACCCACAGGGAGACATTTGGGATCTGGAGTGGCCTGTTATTTTGGTTGATTATCATGGTGCCATGGCCTATGCGAAGTGGTACTCTGAAAAATCAGGACATTTATGGCGGCTTCCCACATCATTGGAGTGGGAAAAGGCCGCTAGGGGAGTGGATGGTCGGGCTTATCCTTGGGGTGATTACTTCGAAGCCATCTGGGCTCGAGTGCGTGAAAGTGTTCGACCCAACGAAAGTTTGCTGCCCGTTAAGGTCACCGATTATCCTTCTGATGTGTCGCCTTACGGTATTTGTGGCTTGGGTGGAAATGCCCAAGATTGGTGCCTAGAAATGCTTGACAATAGTCCAGAGGCACCGATCAGAGGAGCCGCATGGTCACACATGCATGCATTTGCGCCATTGCATCTTTTCCGATTGGTCGACAAAACAGTTCGAACTGAAACCGCTTCATTTCGGTTGGTTCGCAGCGTAAACTAATTTTGGTATGCTTATTGCTTATTGAAACTTGCGCTGTGGACAGTATTTCTTTGGGAGGCATAAATGAGGTATTCGGCGTTAACTTTGGTGCTCATTGGTTGTGCAGATCAAAAATCGATTGCCGATATCGACTCTGTAGATGGCACTTCGGATTCAGGATTTATTGGAACCGTGGAAGACAGTGATGACCGCTTAATTGGTGACTCGAATGTTTTTCTTGAAGATCCAACTGAAGAATTGGATGCAACCCTTAGTGATGAAGAAATTTGGGACACTGACGGTTCTGGGTCAGATTACGACGGCTATTCGGGCATATTGGTTCAGCAACAATCGAGTGTGATAGAAGTCATTCATTTTGGTTTGATGCTGCCTTGTGATTGGGACAGCAACGCAATCAATGTGGGGTACTATACGGAAAATATTGCGGAGCCGTACATAGGAGCTTTCTCGGTCGATTACGGTCCTGAGGGTGATTGCTCCAGTAATTTGACCTATTCTATTGATCTTCATCCACTGGGCACTGACTTTTCTCCGGGCTTACATGTCTTCAACGCCGCAAACGAACAGGTCATTGTTGAACTTCAGTCTTTTTAAGTCTTTGTCCTCCATCGGTCCATGGTGTTACGCTATTCTAATACTGTGGAGTCCAGATGATTTTTCGACAACTGATTGACAAAGAAAGTTCGACTTACACCTATCTTTTGGCAGATCCTGACAGTAAAGAAGCCCTTTTAATCGACCCCGTTCGTGAACAATTTCAGCGTGACCATCAATTGATCGCTGAACTTGGTCTTACCCTTCGGTATACCCTTGAAACCCATATGCATGCCGATCATGTCACAGCGTCTGGTTTGTTTCGACAAAAACTCCGTTCTGAATCCGTGGTGTCGATTAATGCAGGTGCAGATTGTGCCAGTCGACATGTTCAGTCAGGCGACAAACTTCAGCTGGGTGAGATTGTACTTTTGGTCATTGAAACCCCTGGACACACCAATGGATGCATTAGCTTCTACCTTCCTGCTCAAGGGATGGTTTTTACGGGGGATGCCTTGTTGATTCGTGGCTGTGGCCGAACTGATTTTCAGCAAGGATCTGCAGGTCGCCTTTATGATTCTATCCACCACAATATTTTTAAACTTCCCGAAGAGACATTGATTTATCCTGGACATGATTACCATGGGAGAACCGTCACTTCAGTTGGAGAAGAAAAGCGGCACAATCCACGGCTTGGTGGTGGAAAGAGTAAAATTGAGTTTAAATCGATTATGCAGGGATTGAAATTAGGCTATCCCAGAAAGATGGACGAAGCGGTTCCCGCAAATCTCCAATGCGGTTTGCCAACAGCACAGTTGGATTCTGATTTTGAACCTCAGCTTTCACCAAATGCTGTGGACAGTTGGGCACCCATCCATCGACGAAACGGGGTGCCTGAGGTCTCTAAAGCGTGGGTCAAAGAAAATGAATCAAGACTCCAAATTGTCGATGTGAGAGAACAGTCCGAGCATTTAGAACTGCCACCGATTTCGACAGCCATATGCATCCCTTTGGCACATTTGGCCGATCAACTGAAACAGTTGACCAAAGGCAAAGGCACCGTTTTGGTCTGTAAATCTGGGCGACGGTCTGCTCGAGCGTGTGATTTAATGGCGCAGCATGGCTTTGAGCATGTGGCATCCATGACTGGTGGAATGTTGTCTTGGCATCAACAGAGTGGTTCTTGTGGGTAAAAGAGTTCACACGGAGTTTGAGCAAAATTGGATGGTTGAAGTCGGTCCACGGTATCGACAATTAACCGACAAGGAAAGACTCGAAAATCCACTCCCCAAAGAAATTGATCCCACCAATGTCGGGCAGCTGCTAGAGACTCTTCGCATGCAAGAAAAACGGTGGTTTCGATGGCTTAGAAAGCCTTCTCAAAAGCCCATGCCGCTTAAATGGGAGCGTATTTATGTCGGGCAAATGTTGTCAGCGGATGCGCACATTCAGATTCGCTTTAATCCCTTGGTTCGAACAGCCCGATTTCGACGCAAATGTCGACAACTGGGTGTCCGATTACTCTTACTCTGGGCTTTTTGGGTCATTGTTGAAACCGTGGTCCCAGATCCCAACGAATGGGGGTTGTTGCTTCAAGTTCCCTTTAAAGCGCCTGAGGTGCTCTGGAATCGGCTTGTCGACCAGCACATGACCATTCTTGCCACTTTTGAAAACCTATTCTTCAATCACTTGCCTATCGGAATCGCTCTTGGTGTGGGGTTCCTTTACAGTTTCTTTCCCAGACCCCCTGCGTCTCCAAGTGCGCAACAGCACAAAGTGATGAGTCGCATTCAATATCTCTGTAGAGATGGGATGATGTTGAAGACAGGGCAATTGGTTCAGTGGTCTGGATTAAAGGTGGTGTCAGACCGACCTGAATTGTTCGACATTAAGCTTCAATCTTCCAATGTGCGTCAGGTCATGCTTCATGTGGATTGCACACTCGAGCAGTACATTCCCATTTACCTCTTTGTGAAAAGATGCTTGTCCAAATCTTAATTTTTACCGTTGGTTGCACATCATCAGAGGATGACTTTAGTTCGAAAGCGACCTACTTTGACAGCCCCAGTCCGTCAGTGGGTGATGCTGATACCGCTCTGATTGAGGACAGTGGTGTGGTGGAGCTTGGGCCCTGTCCTGTGGGTCTTGTACCTATTCCGCCTATTGAACCCCAGTTTTGTATGATGGCTTATGAAGCCCATATTCCTGAATCAGGTTTTGGTGCGGCATCGCAACCAGGTCACATGCCGAGCATCAATGTGTCACTAACTCAGGCAAACGATCGGTGCTCAGAGACACCCATTCGAGTTCGGGGAGAGATCGTCGGCCATTTGAGGTTGGCATCCTTTTCAGAATGGCAGGATGCTGGAGATGGCATCTTGGGAGACGGGGGGACACTCTATCCTTGGGGAGATGAGCCCCATTCGGGTCAGTGTATCTTGGGTTCTGGCTATGAATCCTTTCAGGCCAGTGGAAGTGCTCAGGATTGTCACAGTGTATTTGGTGTTTTTGATCAGATTGGTAACATTTGGGAATGGGTGGCGACAGATGCGCAAGCGGATGTCACTGCGTGGACGAATGCTCAGTTGTCTCAGGGATTGGCGATTGAGGTGAGTAACGAGCGGATCTTTGTCACAGGCAGTTCAGAGCAGCTTGTCACTTGGATACCCTTGGCAGTCGGATTGACTTTTGAAGGATTTGAAGTTGGGAATGACGGCCAAGTCTTTGTGCTTGGAAGTGCTCAAACCAACCGTGATGTGGTGGTGGGTTATTTGGGAACTCACCAACTCCTTCTTAGTGATCAAGTGCCTGTGACAGGAGATCTTTTACCCATCCAGATCGACTTCAGTCAGGACCCAAATATGGGTATACTTACCAGCCCTGACCAACGAAATGGAGAGCCCATCGGCGTGAAGGTTGGGGGGGCTTATTATTCGGGATGGGACAGTACTTTGCACTCAATTTTTCTTGGGCATGTGCCTGAGTTTAATGGCACCATTGGCTTCCGGTGTGTGAGTGAGCCAATGGACTTATACTAACGACCAAGTCGCATTCGCCATACTGCTATTAGAGCCTCATGAAATATGGCCGCCGACATTTTGGATTGTCCCTCAGTGCGATCTGGAAAGACAATCGGGATTTCAGTGATACGCAAACCGGCCTTGAAAACCTGCCAACTGAGCTCAATCTGAAAGCCATAGCCATTGCATTGGACTGCATCGAAATCGATGGCTTCCAGCGCTTTTCGGCGGAAGCATTTGAAACCGCCAGTCAGATCTCGATAGGGCAAACCGAGCACCATTCGCGCATAAAAGTTTCCACCTTTTGAAATCAATAGACGGTGTGGTCCCCAGCCTTCAATTCCGCCGCCAGCCATGTATCGACATCCCAAAACAAGATCGGCTTTCTCTGCCGCTCTCAGAAAGTGTGACAAATATTTGGGTTGGTGCGAAAAGTCAGCATCCATTTCAAATATAAACTCAAATCCGTGCGCAAGGGCCCATCGAAAACCATGTAGGTATGCGTTTCCAAGACCGCGTGGACCTTGGCGATGTATCACATGAATACGCGGGTCATTCTCAGCCAATTGGTCTGCGATTTTACCCGTACCATCTGGGCTTAGATCGTCTACAACAAGCACTTGGGCTTGCGGCAACTGCGCCAATGCCGCTGGAATTATTTTCGGCAGATTCTCCCGCTCATTGTAGGTGGGAATGATGATTAGGGCTTGATGACCTGTTGGGTTCACGGCTGTACCATCCTTGGATCAGCTGGTGCGCTATGGCGATGCTTGGGGGAATGGTATAGCCCTTTGGATGTGAAAAATCCAACATTTGTCCGATGGACTTTCGATCAAACCATTGTGCATCTTCAAGCTCACTATCCGTGATAATTGCACTGCTTTTGGCATGGGCAATGCAGCCAATCATGAGTTGTGCAGGAAAGGGCCAAGCCTGAGAACTCAAATACTGCACCCCTGTGACTTGAACTTGGCTTTCTTCTTTGACCTCGCGAATGACAGCCGCCTCGATGGTTTCACCATGTTCTACAAAACCAGCAAGACAAGAGTACATGCCCATTGGAAATTGTGGTTGACGGCCGAGCAGTATCTGATTGCCATTTTCGACGATCATGATGACAACTGGATTAAGTCTTGGAAAAACCTCATGTCCGCAATTTTTACACTTCCGTTTGTCGCCCGAAAGACTGCTGTGCAAGGCAGTGCCACAACGTTCACAGAACCGAGTATTGTGATGCCAATGGAGCATGGATTGCGCTTGGCAGAGTATCGCAAGTTCTGTTGATGACAGGTGTGAGCCAATGCGACGAGTGCTGATGTGTTTGGAATTGTCCACTGTCATAGGAAGGTCAACATTGCATGCAAATCTTGGATGCCCGTCGAGTATGCCAAGAAATACCCTCTGATTTGTTGTTTTACAGAGCAATGGACTTTGCCAAGTCAATTGGGTCCCATCTGTCAGAACTTGTCCTTTGTGGAAGAAAAGATACCGGCTGTTCGTGTCCTGTATCGCTGCAGTCAGCCAACTGTGATCATTTCGGAGATGTGCACTTCTATCCATTCATTTACCTGTCTTCAAGCCTACCTCTAACCCAAAGGTGTCTGGATGTGAACGAAGAAAAACTTAGGTGACGAAGCGATTGAAGCCGCTTGCAGTGACTTGCTCAGATGTTATTGTGCCTCGCATCGGACATACCAAGTCGGTTGTCGCATATTTTGTCTTGACTGGATGGACCATGTCCTTTCTAAAACTGCTTTATTGGTTGGGTCCGTGGACGGATCAGCAGCGATCACCAATTGGTACTGAACGGCAAAGAACACTCTATCGAAGTCGGAATAATGATCATCCGCTTTGGGTTTATCGAGGACATTCATCCTCGTATCCGCTTTATTTAATCCCTGGTATTCAGCATCAAGGACCGGATGATCCGAGACTGGATCGATTTGCAAGGGTTCTGGCCCACGCTGGTTATGTGGTTGGTGTTCCCGCACTTCCGACAATGATTGAGCTTCGCATGGAACCTGAGTTGCTCGAAGATGTGTATCAATCATTTCTCCATTTTTCTAATTCTTGCAGCGGTAAAGTCGCCGTGTTTAGCATTTCAGCTTCTTCAATTGCAGGGCTTCAATTGGGTGCACGGACGGAGAGTGCAGGACGCATCAGTCAAATGATGTTGTTTGGAGGGTACAGCGACTGGGTCGAAGCATTGACCTTTGCAGTAGATGGCCATATCGATTCTCAAATCAAACTCAAAATAGATCCCTTAAACCTACCTGTGGTGATGCTGAATCTCATTGAAGCGATTTCTGTTTCTGAGGATGACCGAAAGACATTGCATCAGGCATGGCATCGCTATGTGTGTGAGGTATGGGAAAATCCTCAGTATGCGCAACGGTCTGCATATCAACCTGTTGCTGAACAGATCGCCCTGTCATTGCCTAGTGACTTAAGGGCGTTATTCTTACAAGGGTGCTCTGTCCGTCCCGGTGGGGCCGAATGGGCCAAATCCTTGATACGCAACTGTTCAAAAGACACGGCTTGGCTGGATCCTCTACCAGCTTTGAAACAAGTGAAGTGTCCGTTGCATGTTGCACATGGACGAGAAGATGTGGTGGTGCCCTACACTCATGCAGAAGTGCTTGTGAGTCATCAGCCAAAGGCGCACATCTATGTGACCGGACTTGCACATCATGCGGGGGTACATCGTTTTTCACACTACATCGGACAGATCCCAACTTTGGTTTTTGAGTTGGTCAAAGGGGCAAGGTTGTTGCGGGCCATCTCACAATT
>JAYYJC010000310.1:0-15263 GCA_036146655.1 Myxococcota bacterium
GTGGCGTCATTAGCTGTCTTCTTCATTGGTCACAATCTCACCAATATGGCTTTGAACCGTCAAAGTGGTTTTCGGGCTGAACTTGGTGGCCGAATGGGGATCCCATGCGCAAATGAGAACAGGAGTCCGCCAGCCGGACTGACCAAAATGTCAGTGCGCATGGTCACGGTGAAAAAGGATGTGATTGGGTTTGAAAGAAAGCGATTAAGCGGTCCTCTTGCGCTTTTGCATCCTGAAAGCCGAGGTCTTCGGCCACTTGTGTGTAATGTCGATCGAACAACAAATGGGAAAGCAGATCACTTTCTCCACTGGCTTGACCCTGTTCATACAAACGCTGTAAAAACCAATGGGTCCCACTAGAAAGCTGGAGTTTATCGATTTGACAGCATTCTACGGCCAGTTGACCAAGATCCAGTGAGGGGCGAATGTGGATCAGATTAACCCCTTTGTGGCCGAGATCTCGCTCAATTGCCGATGCAAAATCTGGTCCGTAGCGGTCGACTCCCCACTGTAAAATGCGGTTTATTCGTTCAGCGGCTCTGGCATCGCGTTCTACGGGATCTAGACTGAGGGCATTGAGCGCCTTACCAGCAATTAAACCCAAACTTGGTTCAAGATTGGATGCCGGTGTAATCGGCTTTGGGGTTCGGGTACTGACAATGAGGATGCGGTCGACCCCTCCGTACAACACTGGATGTATCGGGGTATTTTGCCTCAATCCACCATCCACATAGAGGTGAGCGCCGACCTGAACGGGTGGAAAGACGAGTGGAATGGCTGCACTGGCCAGCAAATGTTCTGGATACAGTTTTGTGTATTCCACTTCACCCATCGGAGGCGCTGGAATGGTGAACTCAGGGTCTGCGGTGTCGACAAAGCAAATGTTTTGACCTGACGATAGACGGGTGGCTGCGATGACAAATGCTTTACAGCGCCCCTGCAGAATGCTTTTGCGAAGACTTCGACGGCTTGCTTCTTGCCGAATGAGTGATTTCAGCGGGCTTGCATCGAGAAGATTGGGTTGTTTGGTTGCTTGTATCAGGCGGCGAACTGCCGAAAAGATTCCATCCACAGGCAAAGTATAAATCTGTTCTACCTTGAGTTGGGTCCAGATTTCAGTCATTCTTCGGATTTCGGCCATGTCATGGCAAGCCGCAAAATAACCATTTAAAGCACCGACACTGGTGCCGCCAACAACCTTTGCCCAAGGAATGTGCCCGAGTTTATCTGGAAGAACGGTATACAAGTACCGTAAAACTCCAGCGGTATATGCACCTCTGGCGCCTCCGCCAGCGAGGGTGAGTCCGGTGTTGTAGGCATATTCTGTCATGACTCAAATATTAGCCCAGAGCCGTGAAAAAGACTTGTATTTTCCGAGAGTTTGAGAATAATTAATGGGACTTCATGGGTTTCAAAAGGGATGGGGAAGATCAAATGCTTGGCATCTTTATTTTGGCTTGTTTGACCGGAAAGTCAGATACCGCAAGTGTCCTCCCTTCAGATAATCCCTCTGTAGAACCCTCCGTTGAGCCGGCCACAGAACCGAACTTACCTGATGATGTTGACTCTGATGGCTATACCAAAGAAGCAGGTGATTGTGATGATTGGGACCCCGCTGTTAATCCCAGTGCTTCAGAAGTTTGGAATGGCATCGATGACGATTGCAATGGTTGGGTGGATCAAGATGGCGTCCATCGTGGCAATGCTGTTCTAAATACGGTTGGAGTCTACCAAGGACAACCGTATTATTTTTCGGATGGGTGTACAGGTCAAATCCAACGGCTTAATGGTTTCGCCGATATTGAAATCAATTGTGAGATTGATACCAGCCAACCCCAAAGTGTGCTTTTGCTTGGCGAAAGACTTCAAATCATTGCAGAGGCCACTGTCTTTGGAGAGGAGACATGGCAAGGAACAGGGGTCATCGCTGGTTCTGGTGGAGATGTGGATTGGGACACACAAATGGAGTTGACCCTCACATGGTCTGGTTTAGAAACGGATGGAGGAGTGTCCATTCAATTGTCTGGGATGCTTGACACATTTTATTTAGATGGCACTCTTAGTGGAACCTTTGAACGGATAGAATGAGGTTGGGACAGCCATAAAAACAGGTTAAGTAGAGCGCATTGAGGAGACAGTAATGAGCCGACTTCAAGTGCTTGCTGCCGTGTGTATCGGCATTTTAATTGCGACAGTACTGGGTGTCTTTATTTTGCCGAGAGAGGTGAAATCTACACGGTGGATGGAGGTGGATGCACCTGAGTCAGTGGTCTGGTCTCAGGTTTATCCCATGAAATCTTGGTCCGCATGGAATATTTGGGGCAACTCAGGCGTCGATGAATCTCAGGCTTTTTGGCGTGGTCAATCGGTGCAAATTACAGATGTTGATTTGGAAAAAAAACAAATTAAGTATGCGGTGGTGGGCCAAAATGCATCTGGATTAATCGCCCTTGATCAGCAGCCTGACCAGCTTTGGATTCAATGGGAACACGAGTATGAAGCAGGTTACATGCCACTGGCGCGGTTGACCGATTGGGCGGCACGCAGTGAGTTGGCTCTTCAGCTTGATCAGGCACTAAAATCAATTCGTCAGGTGTCAGAGGCTGAAAAATGAACGCAACCGTGCTATAGTATCGTCCAACCCATTGTCAGATTATTCATAGAACCTCAGGAAGAACAATGACATTTTCACTTCTGTTTTCTTTTGCGTTGGCTCAGTCACCTTCCGACAGCAGCGAAGCAGAAGTCGGATCAGAAAACACCGAGGAAACATCGAACGAGTCAGTAGGCGACACTGAGTCTGAAACTGAGACATCCAATGAAACGGAGGGCGACAAAGACACAAAAGTGACTCTGCCAGCCGAAAAAACCGACTCCAATTCATCTGAATCAAATACAAAAATTGAAGCTGAGCCTTCTGTAGAGACAGAGGCCAAAACGGACGAACCCAATGGCGAAGAGCTCTCTTTGTCTTCTGATTTCTGTCCGTCCGGAATCAAGGTTCCAGACCTTCCAAACACCTCTCAAAAAAGAGAACTTGAAAAGCAGTGGCACAAAAGCAATCTTTCCCGTTATGTCGATCAATCCGAATATATTTTTGTCGGTGAAATTGCTGGTCATCGAGCACTAATGGCCAATCAAGGTCGAGACATGATGGTCGATGTCATTGTCTATGATTGGTTAAGAGGCGAAGAAGGTGCCGTCATTAGCATTCATGTACCTTACAACACACCGTTCATTCCTGGATGTCCCGAAACTGTCCCGCCGACCGTTGTTGACGGGTACACCATGATCTTCTTTGTTGACAAGCAAAAAATGGTTCTTGAAGGAAACGCATTGTACTATCTTGAAGCCGGTTATGCATGGCGCAACAAGCGTCCGGATGTATTCTTATCTCCTCGCACAGACAGAGATTGGATCGCCAATGATCCCGCTATTGACTATGTCATGTATCAGTTGAAAGACATTCGTGCGGCAGTTGATGCGTCCAATGCTCGCCGAAGTTTTGTGGCTCAAGCCAATAACAACACTGTTACTGAGACCCCTGACACTGAGCGGTGGTGGCATTTCTGGAAGTAGCCCCACATTGACAGCATGACAGCACGCTCAATTTGTTTGAACGGCCAAACAACAGTCCTATTCGGTGACCTCTGGACACCATATCGGTTGCTCGCTTGGAGAAAGGCTGATGGCAGCGCCAGTGCCGTCATGTAGTGATGGAATGGTGGAATTGCCCCAGATCTTGCCATCTTCGTCACCCTCAATTTGGACATCGACGGTGTCTCCCAAGCTGCTGTCTGAAGTAAAGTAGAGTCCGCTTCCACCAGCTTCCTCTTGAAGTGTGGCACGAGCAGCCGTGCTGTCATAGCTTCCCACACCTTCATAAGTCCCCAGCATTTCAACCTTCAGTACAAAGACATGTTGATCTTGAGTGTTTCGCCAAAAGATGCGTAAGTTTGAAGAACCGGTCGGCTTGAGGCAAGAGGGCTCATCGAAAATTAGGTTTTGGTTCGCCACGCCTGAAATGGCCAAGGTGAATGGACTTGGATTCGTGGGAAAGCCGCCGGTATCTTGGGTGTCATCGGTATCTCCTGGCGCATCTGTATTGCTGGTATCCATTGAGTTCAGTGCAGAATCTGGTGATTTGTCAGATGTGCAAGCCAGTAAGGTAAGTAAGGCAATCATGATTGGGTGTCCTTTTGGCGTTGAAGGTATGCCTTGGCTTCGACCCACTGCATTTCAAGTTCTTGAGGCGTGAGCTCAGACAATTGGCGGGAGTCGCTTTTGGCAGATTGTTCCATGTGCTGAAACCGTTCCGTGAAGCGGCGATTGGCTTTTCGCAATGCACCTTCTGGATCTACCTTAAGGTGACGGCTGAGGCTTGCCATTGAGAGTAAAACATCACCAATTTCATGTGTGATTTCATTTGCATCTTGATTTTGGATGGCGGCTTTGAGTTCTGCCAGTTCGAGTTCTACCTGTTCAAGCACCGGCATGTAGTCTGGCCAATCAAACCCAACACCAGCCGCCTTTTGACCAAGCCTTGATGCCTTTTGCAGGGCTGGAAGGTTTTCTGGGATTCCATCTAGCCGTGAGGCCCTCGTCTTTTCTTTGGCTTTGATGTCTGCCCAGTTCTGGCGCACTTCAGAGAGGCTGAGTTCTGCATCACCAAAAACATGAGGATGCCGTCGGACCATTTTGTCACAAATCTCATTGACCACAGCGTCTTGTTGAATGAGGCCTTCTGATTGTGAGATGTGACTTGTCAGCAACAGGACAAACAGCATGTCGCCCAACTCTTCTTGAAGGTTGGGTCCGTCCTGATTTTCAATGGCTTCGATGACTTCATAGAGTTCTTCGAGCAATGCTGGAACCATGGTTGTGGTGGTTTGTGCGCGGTCCCAAGGACATCCGTCTGGGCCTCTTAGCCGTTCGATAATTTGGATCAGGGGATTGAGGTTGATGGGCATAATGAAAAGCGAATGTGAAATTGTGAACGGCGTGTCAAACCAGAAGAATAAGAGATATACTCATGTAAAATGTATTCTAATTGGAGGCCTGTGTGGTTGCGCCATTTTTATTCCTTTTTGCTTGCAGCAATGACTACAAAGTGGTTGAACTTCCGTCTGAAGCGTATGCCTTAAATGTGTCGTCACCCGAGTATGGTGCTTTCTTTGGGGATGAACCTGTTGTGGTTTCCGGAACCATTCAGCCGGCCAATGCGGTTCTGACAGTGGATGGACAGCAAGTGATAGCCGATGAAAATGGGGCTTTCACCTATGAGTTGCCCATTGCAGATGCCTATGAAATTGTAGACATTCAGATGCCTCAAGCCGATATTCGATCCCGAATTCCTGTTTTCTCAGGACAACATCCGTCTGAGACTTGGCCAGGTGGGTTGGCTGCACGGGTTTTGCCATCTGGCTTAGATGCACTTGGCGCTCAACTTGGTGCCTTGGTTGATGAGACGGGTTGGGCGAGCTTAATTTCGGCGCAACTTCCTGAATTGGATACTGGATGGATTGGTTTGCAGCCCGTTGGGGTCTTGCACGAACCAACCGTCGTCGCCATGAGTGGAACGGATGACGGAATTGCCATCGATTTCACTTTGAACAATGTGGGCATTGAGTATGAGTTGTGGTTTGATGTCTTTGGTTCAGTCTCCACTGAGCCGGTTTCTTTCTATTTTAATGAAATTGCCATTGGTTCTACAGCTGCTCCGATCATTGATGACAGCGGAGTCTTAATATTTTCATTGCTTGAAGCCAATGTGGTCTTAGATGACCCCGACATTACCTTTGGACAACTTCAAGGGCAAATATTGGAATGGCTCATTGAGCAAGCCAATGATTTTATTTTGGTTCCCATTTCAGAATTGATTCTCGATACCATCTTGTCTGAGTTGGGCTCTGTTGAACTTGGTGGACCTTTTGCATTTGAAACGGACCTTATGGGCACGCCACTCGGAATTGAACTGAGTGACATCTACGGTGATCCAGAAGGGTTGGCCATTGGCCTTGATGTTGCTCTTGGAACGACCCTCGCCGAAGTCACAAATATTGTGCCCATGCCTGGCGTCAATGATGCACCGGATGCACAATTGGCTGTCGCCTTACACGAAGGACTTTTTCAGAGTTTACTTTCAGATCAACTGTTGACCTTACTCAATCAAAATCTTGATTTGAGTGGTTCCTTTGGTGACATTCTCGGCGCAGGCATCGAAACACTTCCTGGTGGAGATGACGCACCCAGTGGAGATGGATGGTGTCTCACACTTGATCCGGGAACGGCCACTGTGGTCCGAATGCAGGAAGGCATTGAACCACTCGTTGTCCTCTACATCCCGGACTTGAAAGTCAATGTGGGCATCAAAGACGACAATGACTGTGAAGATTGGTTGGTGGCCTCTATGGCGACAGAAGTTGGTCTTCGGGTCAAAGAAGGCTCAAAACTGGGCATAGATTTGAGTATTCCAGAAGGGGCCATTCTGTACTATGGTGCAGATGAATATCAGGAAGCAGAAGTGGTGACTGGATTGGCGGGGTATCTGGAAGGAATTATCGGTTTGGTCGGTGGATTTGCCGAAATTGACCTCGCAGAATTACTGGGTGGTGGCGCAACAGATGAACTTGGGCTTCCACTTGGTGACATTACCCTAGAAATCACGGACTCGCGCCCATTGGTGGCGGAAGACGGCAGTTGGCCGGAGGGACTCTACGCATTGTCTATGAATCTCTGGGGTGTTGAGGCGCCCGAGGCAGAATAGCGGGTGCCGTTTGCATTCGGGTTTGACGGACACGCAAAGCGTTATTCTTCGCACTGGAGCGCCGATCCGGTGGTTCAGCGAATGCGTTCGCAGGTCCACCAAACCGTATCCAAGTTTGTCCCGATTGGCAGCCATATACTGGATGTCGGGTGTGGTGCAGGCTGTGATTTGGCGTGGTTGATGTTGAATGGCTACAAGGTGACAGCCATAGATCAAAGCCTTGGAATGGTCACTGAAGCCAGAGCACGGACCCCTACTGCAACGGTTTTATTGGGGTCAGCAGAAGATCTCCCTGTCGATCAAATACAGACCCCTGTGGATGCCGTTTTGCTTAACTTTGGCGTGGTCAATGCCATTTCACCCACTGCGTTTATTCAGAGTGTACAGCCGTTGGTGAAGCCAGAAACCGTAATGATTGTTGTGGCGATGCCTCGGTTTCACATGGCTTGGATGCTTCGGCAGTTCCTTCGAGGACGCTGGTCTGCGGCCCTCCATCGGTGTCGGCCTGCCGTTGACATTGATGTTCATGGTGAAATGGTGCGCACACGGTATTGGAATCGGAGCGATCTTAAAGAGATGTGGCCGACATGGACTTGTCTTTCAATGGCTGGATTGGGGATGATATTTCCGCCACAATCGGCTTTCGGATCGATTAATCTCGGCACATTTGAGCAGCGGCTTGGGCGCATTCCGATGATAAATCAGTGGGGAGATCATACTTTGACCGTTTGGCGACAGATTTGAGATTACTTTCGTCAGATGCATGATAGGGTACTGGCATGTTGACACTTCTATTTCTTCCGCTGACATTTGCAAATGGTCCCCGCGTCCAGCTTCGAACCGGCGTTGAACAGCGTCTCCAAGCCCCAACCCCAGATTGGCCCGCCAACATTACCTTTTGTGGTGAAGTCCGCATTGCCGGACCAGTCTCTTTGGCCGCATGTGGCAACGGGTCTGGGATTCTACACCAAAGGGATGTGCCCGATGTGGCGCATTTTCGCCTTCAGGGGTTGTCTCCAGAAATGCAGCGAGGCGAATGGAACGGCCGTGGATATGTGGGTGGTGGCTTCATGGAGATTCAGCGTGGACCTGACGCCCCTGGTTTCCAATTTGGTCCGGCTGAAGCTGGACAGGTCGAAGCCGCCGGACCTGAGCTAAGTTTGGGGTTTCGTTTAAACCGAGTGGACACACCCTTAATTTTGGATTTGTCCGGAGGGGTGGCCCATGTACCCGGCGCCACAGTTGTATTTGGGACTGAGCAGACAGTGTTGCCTTCGATAGGCCTTACCGTTGGTGTGGGCTACTAAGCCCGCTGGTGATGGCTTGACTCTTCTGGCTCGTTTGGCCTGAGGCATACCGTCATGCGTGGGGGGAACTCAAAATCAGACGAACTGTTTCCACATGTGCTACAGTGGCTTGCACAGATAGGAGGCGTTCATCGATCATCCCAGTCTCAGTAATGGCCGATACAAGATATTAAGCTGCCTCGGAAAGGGCGGTATGGCTGCGGTATTCCGTGCCCATGACTCGGTTTTAAAAGTAGATCGAGCCATTAAGGTCTTAAAGCCCGAGCGGATTGTCAATCCAGATCACCGCCATCGGTTTGAGAAAGAGGCCATCGCAATGGCCAAAATCAATCACCTCAATGTGGTTCAGGTCTTCGATCACGGCTATGAAGGGGTGGCTGGCTACATTGTAATGGACTTTCTTCCGTATGGTTCACTCCGGTATTACATCCGCCGACATGGGTTACTGAGTCGAAGTCAGGCCCTTCAGATCTGTCTTGACATCGCCAATGCCCTTGTGGCCGCACACCGTGAAAATATCATCCATCGAGACATTAAGCCGGACAATATATTGCTGCATCCAGATGGCGCAAAGCTGACGGATTTTGGCATTGCACGGATGGAGGATGAAGACTCTCAAACTCGAACCCGAGCAGTGATGGGAACCGTACCCTTCATGTCACCTGAGCAACGCCTTAGCGCCAAACACATCAACCATCAGGCAGACATTTATGCCTTGACGGCCACTCTGTTCGCAATGTTGAATCCTCAAGACCCCACCGACATCTACGATCCAAAACACAGTACTGGCTTATTGGCAGATTTTGATGAAGACATCGCCGATTTTATTCGCAGGGGCTGCCACAGGGACTGTGCTCAGCGCACGGGTGATCTCGACGAGTACATTTCTGAGCTCAATATTCTTCTCGGGGTCAGTCCGGACTCTCCGCCCATGACGCTCACAGCCATTGATTTCTCTTCAGAACACAACCTTCAAGAATTAAATTCGACTTGGAGCAGTTACATCAGAAATCAGGCCGCTTCATCCGAGAAAACCATGTTCATTGAAGACGCATTGCCACCTAGCCCTGAGCAACAGGGCCAAAGTGATGTCCCTGTGCCTTCACCGGCCGAGGTGGCCAAAGCACCAACGAAACCCAGCCGTCGCTGGACTTGGGTTTTTGCTCTATTTGGCATTTTCTGTGGGGCGTTGGGATACTTGCTTTGGAACAATCCAGATGCCAGATGGGACATCAGTGTTTCCAGTTCGGGTTTAAATGTTTCCATGTTGACTTTTTTTCAATTGGATTCGGATGAAGCACACACCCAACTCAATGCGGTGATGACGGCCCTTGAAGATGGTCACATCGCCTCTGCAGAAGACAAACTTCAACCCCTATTAGAAAGCCACGGGGAATCTTCTGTGGTTCATGCGGTGGCCTACATGCTTCATCAACTCCAAGACAGACCAATCTTGGCAGCACAATCGGCCCACCACATTCATGAACTCAGTCTGACGGATGACGGGGAACAGGCACAAATCTTCAATGCTCTTTTTAAACCCACGGGTCAAGAGTCTTCTGTGCTCACCAAAGTTTGGGAAACCACCAAAGGGTATCCAGACCTTAATCACCTCGAGCTTCTCTCATTGCTGTCTCGATTTCCAATGCTTCCGGAAGAAAACCTGCTTCGGTCTATCAAAGAGCTTCAAGATGCCTATCCCAAGGATGAAGTTTTTGTCTTGGCAGAAGCGGCTTTGCTAAACCGCATCAGAGCAGATGAAGAATTGAATGTCCGCCTTGAAGCAGAAATTCAGAAGCATCCCAAGCTCAGTTACTTTGGCAGTCTTCGGAGCCGTACATTGTTTCGACAAGGCCGATATGAGGTGGCTCAAGATGTGGCTCGTCAAGTGCTTCAAGCCAATTCAAATTTAATTTGGCCCCGAATTGTTTTGGCTGATGTGGCCATTCAACAAGCCGATCAGGAAGCCATTAATGATCAGTTTTTGGTTTCAGTGGGTGATGAGGTGCTTACGGAAAACACAATTACATTTTTGGCACACCATGGATCCAATATGGCACAAGCAGGCGACATCAAAGAGGCCGAAAAGCTTTGGGGTTTTTGTGTCGACATTGCGGTGAATACCGGTCACAAAGCCTTTGCAGCTGTTTGTCTGACCCATGCGCTTGAAGCCAGCAAAACCCCGATTGATTTTCAGAGTCAATGGTGGTCGATGTGGCTTGAATTTCTAGAGTCATCGTCCAAATCTCAAGCCGAGCAGCCTTTTGTAAGACGCTATTTTAAAGCGTTGCATCTGAAATTGAAGGCTCGTATGGCCGCTCAGCAGGGTGAAGACGAAAATTCGGCGGCCTTTCTTCAGCAATTTGACGCGCTGACCAAAGGGGAATTGGCGTTCAAGCGGTTGGAGTGAGGTGGGGCGATTGTTTTGGGTTGAAAAGTTGGGCCATGAAGCCAATGGTGCATGTTGATTGGCCCTTTGGTATTAAGATGACGGTGATAAATAGTATCCCAAATACAATCAGCAATAGATTGAAATAAATTATTCATTGTGACATCTGGAATATTTGACATTGATAATGCGCAACGGTCTGCAAAAAAACATCAAGTTTGATCAATAAAAGGGTGGACTAATGGCGGGAACATTCAATCTCAAACCAATCCAATGCTTGATAATTACACTCCTTTCAATAAAATAGATTTTTCTTGATGCCATTTGGAGATACTATGCGCACGCTCTCCCTTATTTTGTCAATCTGTTTGTTATCAGCCTGCTTCGAAGAGAAAAACAACGAACCTCAGAATGAAGAAGACACTTCCGACACTCAGGCTCTTGCGCCGGAAGACATTGACGATGATGGTGATGGTCAAACTGAAAATGAGGGTGACTGTGACGACAATAATCCCGAGATTTTCACTGACGCAGATGAAACATGCAATGGGATTGACAACAACTGTTCCGGTGATGAGACGGACGCCATCGATCAATCCACCTGGTATGCGGATTCGGACAACGACAGCTACGGCGATCCCAATGCCACAGTGGCATCCTGCATCCAGCCGTCTGGTTATGTGGACAACAGTGGCGACTGCAATGACGGCGAGGCATTGGCTTGGACCGGCGCCACGGATTCTTGTGATGGCATCGACAACAACTGTTCTGGTGATGAGACGGACGCCATCGATCAAACCACCTGGTATGCGGATTCGGACAACGATACTTACGGCGATCCCACTGTCACAGTGTCATCTTGCATCCAGCCGTCTGGCTATGTGGACAACAGTGGCGACTGCAACGACACAGAGCCAGCTGCATGGACCGGCGCCACAGATGTCTGTGATGGCGTAGACAACAACTGTTCTGGAGATGAGTCGGACGCCATCGATCAATCCACCTGGTATGCGGATACAGATGGCGATAATCTCGGAGATCCGTCAGTATTCATTGAGTCTTGTGAGCAACCCAACGGCTATGTTTTGAATTCATTGGATTCGGATGACACTGTGGTAAACTTTATTTATTCTGGTTTCACTGGAACCGAAACGACAAGTGTCAATTTGGGCAACGCCGGATTTTGGGCAGCAGTTTGTCCTTGGGATGGTGTCACCGAATGTACCCTTGATGATGACATTTGTTCATTCACTCGCGAGTTGGCAAATGTTGCGAACGGGCAATCTTGTCCAGATTGTGAGTTTGAGTTTGTGATTCAAACCGCCTTGACGGCGACCACGAGTTCGACAACAAACTTTACAACGGAATGTGATGATCTGATGGCAGATGTCAGCTTTACTTTTGGCTATCACGAAGATTACCTTGGTTATGGACCGTCTATTCTTTATGATGGACAATTGTGGTCTTACCATGGTGAGGTCATTCAAGCGCAGGGCCTCGGCAATGTCAGTGGAACCACCAGCATTGTATTTGATGGGGTGAACTTTGATTACTCAGTGGGTTACGACGACAGTGGTTGGGTATCAACTTATTTCGATGAGTGGAGTTACAATTACTTAGATCTCACCGTAGGCAGCGCAGCCCTGACCACTGTTGATCCCACTGTTGATGCCGACGGCGACGGATTTTCCATCTCAGATGGTGATTGCAATGAGCTGGACGCAACCATATATCCAACAGCCGTTGAAACCTGTGACGGAATCGACAACAATTGCTCCGGTGACGAGAGTGATGCCATTGATCAGTCCATGTGGTACGAAGACCTCGACAACGACACCTATGGCGATCCCAATTCATCCGCATCGGCTTGCAATCAACCGTCAGGTTTTGTCGACAACAGCGACGACTGCAATGATGGTGACCCAGCGTTCTCTCCATTGGCTGACGAGCTCTGCGATGGTCTGGACAACGACTGCAACGGAGCAGTGGATGACAATGCCATCGATCAATCGACCTGGTATGCCGATACCGACAATGACTCACTTGGAGACTTCACCGTTTCAACCACAAGTTGCACTCAACCTTCCGGCTATGTGTCTTCTCCTGCTGACTGTGATGATTCGGACTCAAGCCCTTGTAATTATCTCTACACTGGTTCACGGACCTATGCAGAAGACAATGTCAATTGTTTGACTTGGGAAACCTATGCATGGCAGCAGGGAACGAGTTGCCCTGATTGCGAGTTCGAGTTCGAAGTGATCAATGTGCTCACCAATCTCAACGACACCTGTCTGTACAATCCAGGCTTGTACCTCACACAACACAGCTTTTCCTATGATCTGGGTTACCGCTCTGTAGCGACAAGTTACTGGTATGGAATGTCACAACCTCCGGTTTTGGTGCTCAATGGTTATGAGGTGCTTGCGGATGGATACACCGAACAAATTGGGTCCTGCAATAGTTTCGTGACGAACACCTGCGGAACCGAAACGAATTCTGTGACGCTGAGTGGAACCAATTTTTCCTACTCTCTTGAGAAGGACATTGATTACTACTACTACAACTCTTCTTATTACTACAATTACTCCAGTTCAATCAACCGGACCAATGTGCTCGAGGAAACAGCGACAGTTGATCTATCACAGTGAGTTTGGAATGCAGTCGCTGATCGGTGTGGGCCTCTTGATGACTCTGAAGTCCAACCACAATGAAGAATATCACCGTATTTCTTCAGCAATTTGACGCGCTGACCAAAGGGGAATTGGCGTTCAAGCGGTTGGAGTGAGTCTGCGTCCGTGTGATTGATGCGATTTTTGCGTTGTCTTGCACCGGTCGACATGAGCCTTTCCATGTATGCTTTCTCACAGAATAAAGGCCCTGAATGGCCATGAGTTTCTGATTTTAGCATACCGAAATGTGGTATAGTGGACCCTCACACTTCTTGAGGAACCCCATGAAAGGTCAAGTCGTTTCCCACTACCGCTTGGTGAGTAAGCTCGGTGCTGGCGCCTTTGGCGAAGTCTGGGAAGGAGTCCACAATGACTTTGAAGAGATGCGTGTGGCGGTCAAGCTGCTCCACATGGATTTGGTGAGGGACGAGGGCTTTATTCAGCGCCTCAAGAGAGAGTGCTTGACCTTACACACCCTTCAGCATGCCAACATTGTGGGTTTTCGTGAACTTGTTCTGAGTGGGGATCGCCCTGCAATGGTGATGGAGTTGGTTGAGGGGGAGGATGCCCATCAGTTGTCACAAAAAGGGCCTTTGAGTGCTCAAAGGATGCTCGAAATAGGCAGGGATGCGTTGATGGGGCTGTCTTTTGCCCATAAAAAAGGGGTCATCCATCGAGACATCAAGCCCAGCAACCTCTTTGTCTGTCGGGATGGAACAAGTAAGCTTCTTGATTTTGGGATTGCCAAAGCAGCCGATGGGTCCAAAGCCACAAAGACCGGCACGATTCAGGGGACTTTACAATACATGGCACCAGAAGTTTTCTCTGGAGACGGTGGGACACAAAGCGCTGATCTGTATGCCTTGGGGCTCAGTTTTGTCGAACTTCTCAAGGGGGCTGCGGCTTGTCCAGATGGTTCAATGCCAGAACAAATGGCATGGCACCTTATGAAAGGACTTGAGAGTGAAGCTCAAGTTGACATTCCTGAACCCTTGTGGGCGGTTCTTCAGAGGCTCTGTGCGAAGGATGTGACGCATCGTTTTGCCAATGCGGATGAGGCACTCCAAGCGTGGAACTCGATTCCCAAGAGCGCCCTCCGGTCAGAAACGACTAAGCCAAGCTCAGCCCCAATGAATCCAAGTCCATCTAAAGAACCCGCCCCTCAGCCCGAATTGAGTGCTCAGTCTTTGCCCCCAGACACCGTTTTACTGGACAGTTCTGCCGAAGGTATTCCTCAGGCCGTTCCACGTGCAGGCCACAGCTTGCCTCCTGAAACCGTCGTACTGGCACCGTCTCAGCCCTCATCTGAACCGTCCGTTTCATCATCCACTTTACCCCCTAAAACCGTCATGTTGAAACCCTCTGGGACAGAGAAGGTCCAAAACGATGGGCCCGGGGCGTTGACGGCTGCTGAGACCACATCAAATGCAGAGGGCATTGAGAAAACCTCAGCTGAGGTCGAACCCGTCTCATTGTCATCCGATGAACCAAACTCAGCCGAGCTGGATGACTCCCCAGAAGAAGAAGCCCCCAAAGCGCCCCCCGAAACCCATGGCCAGCCTTCGGAAGCCGTTGACAGCCTTAAAACCGTTAAGGCGTTCAGTCAGAAGGTGGGTCCAGCGGCTCAGAGCATTGCGGCGCAGTCCACATTGCTCCAGAAACAACTGACGGATTGGCTGGACCGTGTGCATGAGTCCGGTCATCAGAACAAGCTTTATGGTGGGATGGGTTTGGCACTGCTTCTCATTGTCCTGTACAGTTCTGGACTGTTCGGAACGGACCTGTCTCGAAAGGTGGATTCCCTGCGGCCTGCAGCCGAAAAATACGGTTTGTCTGTGCCGTCAGGATTTTTAAATGAAGACAAGGTACAGGCCCTTGAAAGAAGGGTAAAACTTCAAGACGGATTTTCGGCTGAGATTGAGGACTTGCGCACAGAAGCAGAGTCACTCAGTCTCCCCATTCCCAAAGTGCCTTACGACACTTCCAAGGTGAATGCTCTTAAGGAAAGCATCAGACAGCAGCATCAGCTTTCCCAGCAGGTTGAGATCCTGAAAGCCAAGGCAGAACGCCATGGCTTGCCGGTTCCCGAGCCGCCCTTCACTTATGAAGTGGTCGAAAGACTGTCCACCAAT
>JAYYJC010000311.1:0-10000 GCA_036146655.1 Myxococcota bacterium
AACTGATGATCACAACCCCCAAAAGCCCTCAACGGCTCAGTCTGCCAGCTTGGATCCCGGGGAGCTATATGATCAGAGAGTTTTCAAAAAATATTGTTGAAATCAACGCCTGCGATGATGGCGGCGATTGCCCAATTTCCAAAGTAGACAAACACACTTGGTCCGTTCAATCCAAAAATGGTCCACTTCGCATTCGCTACACCGTTTACGCATGGGACCTTTCCGTTCGAATGGCACATTTTGATCAAACACACGCCTACTTCAATGGCACCAGTGTATTTCTTTGTGCACATGGTCATGAAGAAGCGCCGCATGAGGTTCAACTTCATCGACCAAAAGGCCAAGAATATGCAAAATGGCGAATTGCGACTACCTTAAAGCCCAAACACGAAGATCCCACTGAGTTTGGGACATTCAGCGCCACGAACTATGATGACTTAATCGATCACCCGGTTGAAATCGCAGACTACACGCGCATAGAGTTTGAGGCCTGCGGGGTGCCTCATGAAATGGTCATCACCGGGATTCATCGAGCAGACACCGAGCGTCTCGGCCGTGATTTAAAGACCATTTGTGAGGCTCAGATTCAATTTTTTGGAACCCCAGCACCAATGGAACGCTATGTTTTTATGACCATGGCCCTGGGTGGTTATGGTGGATTAGAGCACCGAAGCTCAACCAGCCTGCTGTGCAGTCGAAATGATCTGCCCCAACGGCACGAGACACATACTGTTTCTGAAAAATACAAAACATTTCTAGGACTGTGCTCTCACGAGTATTTCCATACATGGAATGTGAAGCGCATTCGCCCAGCGGTTTTTACGCCATACGATCTCTCTCAAGAGGGCTACACCACATTGCTTTGGGCCTTTGAAGGCATCACATCATACTATGACGACTTGTTTCTCAGGCGCACCGGCCTTATTGACACAAAAACCTACCTTGAGCTTGTGGCAAAAAATGCAACACGGATCCTCAAAGGGAACGGTCGTACCAAACAATCCTTGGCCGACTCAAGTTTTTATGCTTGGACAAAGTTTTATCGCCAAGATGAAAATGCACCCAATGCCATTGTGTCGTATTACGGCAAAGGGGCACTGGTTGCACTCGCACTAGACCTGTATCTGCGAAGAGAAACAGACGGGGCATGTTCCTTGGATTGTGTCATGCGAAAACTCTGGAAAGAACACGGCCAACCAAACATTGGGGTACCAGAAAATGGAATAGAGCGCATCGCTGAGGCTTGTAGTGGAGTTGATTTGTCTTATTTCTTCGAACAATATGTTCATGGTACCAATGATCCACCGCTTCAGTCACTCCTCCAAGACTTTGGAGTCAAGTGGACCATCAGCCAAACTGAAAAGCCCGTCGAGGGTGACTGGCAAGCAGGAGACCTCGGGGTGCGTACAGGAACTAGCGCTGGAGGTGTCAAATTGCTTAATGTATATGACAATGGAGCCGCTCAGGCTTGTGGGCTCTCAGCAGGTGACATTGTGATAGCAATCGATGGCATCAAAACGGAAGCAAAGACATTTGCAACATTAATCGCCAGCTATCCCATCGGCGCAGAACTCACCATCCATGCCTTTCGGCGTGATGTTCTCATGACATTCACCGCCAAACTGCAAGCCAAATCAAGTCACTTCGTCCATTTAGAAGCCATTGATTCAAGTGAAATCGAAGAAACGGTCAGGCTTAGGCGTCAATCTTGGCTGACACCAAATGGAGGCCGATAATGCGGCTTTTACAAACCCTCTTAATAATGTGGAGTACCAGTGCTCTGGCACATCCCTTCTCTAAAGAAGAATACTCTTTGAGAACAGCCCTCAAAGTCTCTGAAAAGGGACTGGTCCCACTTGTGGCATTGGAAGTTCCAATTCCCATTGCATTGAAAGAAATTGGTGCAGACACCACTGATCCAACAGAAGTAAAAAAAAGAAAGATCAGAGCTTACAATGAGCGGCAGTGGGACACACTTGCTGAGAACTTGAGTTTTACAGTAGACGGAAGTCCATTAAAAGGACAATGGCTGGCCATCGACCATCCTGCAAACGGCAAAGCTGCTGAAGGATTCTTCGTCTATATGGTGAGTTTTCAATTTACAGAAACCCCAAACCTAAAAGACGGAAGCACCATTGTCATACACAATGCAGCATATCCAGATTCACCAATGGTATACACGGCTTCAGCAACAGCAAGCACCCCTTGGACAGTGGCATCGAGTACCTCAAAAGATATTTTGGGCGAGGGTGAACAGGCTGAGTTGACCGACCCAAGCCGCTGGTCCGAAGATGCAAGCCTTCGGACCCTAAAAGTCATCGTCAAAAGCAGCCCTTAGCGCAGACGAACCCACAGGACCAATCCCAATCCCGATGCCCCAAGTGCCGATGCAGTAACCATTCGTTGCTGTCTTAAGTCAGAGCCTTCAGGAGCTCGCATCATACGAACGGCCGTGACCCCACTGGCACACAGCATGACAAAACCAAACTTGGCCAACTTTGTGCCGCTGTTTTTTTTATTTTTGAAGGTATAACCGTCATCAGGCGGAGGCTTATCTGGTCCATGAGACAACTCAATAGACAAGCTCTGTTTGGGCAACCGCCAATATTCAGGCAACGGTTCAACAGAAAAATCACCGGAAGCGAAAACCAAACGGGACAAAAGAAGACTAAGGAACATCAATACCTTCTTGAACATCAGTTTTAAAAGACGCTTGAATCCGACTCAAATTGGCTCGGTACTGTTTTAAGTAATCATATATTTGACCAGATGGTGCAACTTCAAGATTGTCAATTACGAGATGCGTTGGGCCTTTCAAGATCTCTTGAAGACCATCACTGGGTGTAGCACCCCAAAACAAAATGGGATTTGAACTTGCACTCACCCAAGCGTTCACATCAACCACATCAGTGGTTTCAGGCGACTCATCCGAAGGAATATCAAAGCTGCGAATATCCAATTCAAACCGCCGCATCCAATAATTGTACACGGGATGGTTTGCGGCAATGGCATGATCTTTCAACAAGGTCATCACGGGTAGGCTCTCTGTAATGAGCTGATCTAATTCCGCAGAAATATCTTCAAATCGAGATTGATACAATTCCGCATGCTCAGAGTCACGGTCCTTCAAGCTTTGTGTCACCTGCTTGGCCTGCAGTCTATAAATGTCTGGATCCATCCAAACATAAGGATCTATTCCAGCATGAGAATGCGCACCTCCCTTCCCATGTGAATGCGTATGCCCTTCAATCTCGATGGCCGAAAAACCCTTGGCAGCAGAAACGACAAGACCAGTCGGTAAACTCGCTGTATTAATCCAAGACTCAAAGTTAGCGCCATTCGAAAGGACCAAATCAGATTGGGCAAGTTGCGTAATCTGAGCCGGCGTTGGCCACCAATCTGTGGCATCTTCTCCCTCAGGGAGCAAGACGCGCAGTTTAATCTGCTCCCCCCCGATACGCTGAGCCAAATAGTGTACGGGATAAGATAACGACCACACCTCTAGTGGGCCTTCAGCTTGAACTTTTTGCAAGGGAACATCAGTACTTTGGCAAGCCAACCAGATCCAGAACATGAGCGATATCCTACTTATTAATGGGTGGGTTTAACGACAAAAAAAGGTCATTGGACCACTTGAGCCACAACCGATAATCCAATCCAGCTTAACACTCCGGCCAATGACAATGCCAATGCAAACAGAAGACCCAATTCAGCAAGCACCATTTTACGAATGGTACCGGCCGACCCACCCATGCGTTCAATCAACTGAAATTCTGCTGCCCTTAATCGAAAACTAAGCTGGAATATCAACAGAAGTAATGCACCTGTAGAGGCAAGAATGACGCCAAAATATACCACCATTGTGTCCTGTACTCGAAGGACAATTCCAAGTATTGTACGGATCACTTGAACTGGTCGTACCGCTTGGTATTGCGCTGATAAAGCATAGTCGCCAAGAATCTGGTCGTGGTGCTTTGAATTGTCCGGAAATACCAACACCGAACTCAACGGTAGCTCACCCACATCTCCGTGCATGTGAAACCCCTGCGTCTTGGCAAGATCAAACTCTTGAAACATAAAGATCGCAGCACTGGCTTCTAAATTCTCTGTTTCACTTGGCTCTTCGTTTATGCTATTTTCAGAGGTTACAGCCTCATGACCATGAAAATATCCGTCTATGGCCCATATCGTTTTGACATCTGCAAAGATCGCCTTGTCGTCCGGACTGTTGTTTGTGTTCAAAATCCCCACCACCGTCAGCATCATGGGATAAGAGCCTGAAATATTATACAGGTTTTCAGAATCTGAACGAATGGTGTCTCCCACTGAAAATCCATACGACTCAGCCAAGACACCACCCACCACAATTTCACCAAGAACAGCAAAATGACGACCCTTGGCAATGGTCAGTTGCCGTTGGGTAAAATAATCGATGCTGGTACCCACCACGGGCGCACCCGAGGCGGTATGCTTGATGTAAAGAGGGACTGCAACTCCATAAGATTGTGCGAAAATATCATCAGACAGTTTCATTGGGACGGGATCTTTCACAGCAGATCTGAAATACAAAGCATTCATCGTGAGATCAAACTCATTTCCCTTGTGGCCTACAAGAATGGGACTGGACTCTCCTCTGGAAAGGAGGGTTTCGCTCAGAATCTGACCAAGCCCATAACTGAACAAAGGCAAAAAGAGGACCGCTCCCAGTCCCAAAACCACGATAATGCTGCGCATGGGTCCTGAACGGATGTAGCAAAAGGCAAGATACAGTGCATGACGCATACTCAATCCCCCACCCGTATTTGTCGACCAAATTGCGCTCGCACACTCGGATCATGCGTTACCAAGACAAGGGTTCGCTTTTCTTTTTCCACGAGAGATTTGAGCAATCCGATCACTTGCATACTCCGTTCAGGATCCAGTCCGGCTGTAGGCTCGTCGGCTAGGATCAGCGGTGGATCAGTCAGAAGCGCACGAGCAATGGCTACACGCTGACGCTCTCCTTGGGAAAGAGACTCGGGGAGACGAAGTACCTTGTCTTCAAGACCGAGTTGACCAAGCAGGTGCTTGGCCTTCACTTGAACGGCGTCTGTCAACTGAAGTTGGGAATGGATGCGGTAGGCCAACATGGTATTTTCGAGTGCACTGAGGTATGGCACCAACGGAAAGTCCTGAAAGACAAAGCCAATATTTTGAATGCGAAACGCACGGCGAACTTCGTCTGCTGCCTTTGAAATGTCAAAGCCGTGGTGAAGGATCTGGCCGTGTCGAGGGACTATTTCTCCGGCCAAAAGACGAAGCAAGGTGGATTTTCCACATCCTGACGGCCCATAAAGAACAAGATGTTCACCCTGTAAAACCTGAAGGTCTGACACATTGAGTTCGAACCGCTTACCCTCAACATGGGGATAGGAAAACTGAAGTTCAGAGATTTGGATCATGGCGCATCCTCAAGAAGACCGCCTTCAAGCAAGTCTAAAGGATCTAGATACGCACCGCCACTGGCTTCTCCTTCAAAAAAAGCATCATCAGAAAGGAAAGCACGCTGTATTCTCTCTGCATTGTGCACCCGAGTGTGTACAATCTTCCATTCACCATCTGCATCCGTTTGTAGGGTATAGCCTGCTTGATAACGATTCACACGGGTGTGTTTGTGTTTTTGATGGGTGACAATTCCACCGACAGACCAATCTACATTTAGCAAAACACCATTGATGCTGCGAGCCTCGAAATCAACCATGCTGTAATCGACTTGACGAACATCAATAGCCGTTTCATCTTCTTTCATCTTTACCATGGTTTGAAAGTGTAAAATGTAGGCCTCAGTCAGTGCATCTCCAAGGTAGGTTTTTGCCAGATGATCATGAATTTGGTCTTTGTCAAGCCCTAACTGATACACATCATAAACAGCCGTATGGCGCCATTTGAATTGTTCAATTAGTGTCGCAGGCAATCCCCTAGGGGCAGATGCACAAGCCAAGAATAGAAATGAGAGCATGTCCCACATTGGGTTAGAGAGAATCAGGGCTGCGAATGAGAGATAAAAAGGGTTATTCTTGTCCGCAGAGTGTCAATTACATGTAGAAGTTTAGCCAATTTCGTATATTATGGGGTAAACTCTTTGCAGATTGCTTATTTCTTAACTTATTGTGGAGTCTAAAATGAAAATACCCACTTCGATTGTTGTTGGTCTGATGCTGGTTGGCTGTCGAGCCGTAGAACCAAAGGTAGAAGGCATTGACGGAACCATCAATGACACAGCTGAAATCGATCCAGCCGGTGAGCCAAGCGGCGAACCCTCTGGTGAACCGTCGGGAGAGCCAAGCGGAGAACCTTCGGGTGAGCCAAGCGGTGAACCTTCGGGTGAACCAAGCGGTGAGCCCTCAGGAGAGCCAAGCAACGAACCCTCGGGTGAACCAAGCAACGAACCTTCTGGTGAACCAAGCAACGAACCCTCTGGAGAGCCAAGCAACGAACCCTCTGGTGAACCAAGCAATGAACCTTCTGGTGAACCAAGCAACGAGCCCTCTAGTGAACCAAGCAACGAGCCTTCTGGTGAACCAAGCAACGAACCAGATCCGAACAATGTAGATGACGATGGTGATGGTTTTACAGAAAACCAAGGCGATTGTGATGACACTGATCCGGCCATCAACAGCAATGCGACAGAAGTCTGCGATGGAGTTGACAACGATTGTGATGGCGATGTGGATGCTGATGACAGCAACATTCAGCTCACAACCTACTACGGAGACGCAGATGGAGATGGCTTCGGCGGAAACCAATTTTCGCAGGATGCATGTGCTGCACCCAATGGCTATGTGGATAACAATGACGATTGCGACGATCTGAGCGCCATCGCCTACCCAGGTGCCCCAGAGGTCTGGTACGATGGTTCAGACCAAAACTGCGATGGTCTAAGTGACTACGATCAAGACGGCGATGGTTATGACTCCGATGACTATGGCGGCCAAGATTGTGATGACACGGATTCTAGCCTGTCTCCATTTGACAATGATGGAGATGGATACAGTGGGTGTGATGGGGACTGTAACGACACTGACTCCACCATCAATCCAGATGCTGGACCTGATCAACTCTGGAGCAATGTAGACCAAAACTGTGACGGAAGCTTTGGGGTCATCAGCAGCGATGATGCCACTGGACAAATGTTCGCCCCAGACAGTGCTACGGACTATTTGGGCTCAGATCATGCCGTTAGTGTCCTTGACTACAACAACGATGGTCAACTGGATGTTGCGGTGACCGGTGCGTTCATTCTCAACACTGGCAGCGGCGGCGGCTATCTACTTGATGGCAGCAACTACGCCTCATGGGATGACACCACCGATAACCTAAGTGACATGGCCATATTCAGTTCTGGCACTTATGCCTATGTCTCTCAGCTTTCACAAGAGCAGGGTGACATTGATGGCAATGGCGTTGCTGACCTTGTCATTGCGGGAACAGATCGGTATAGAGACTTTCAAGGCAGTTTCACTGAGCAAGCGGTGAGCATATTCTTTGACAGCAGCTTCTCAAACAGTGAACTTGATACAGATGAAGCCAATATTCTGTTTTATGACTCTGAATCTTCTTACGGCCAGTCCACGGTGCTGTCTTCCATTGACTTCGATGGAGACGGTAACACCGATGTCATTTATGGCGACTGGAATGGTCAATCCACCGGTTTCAATGGCAATCTCAGCAGTACCGGAGAGTCATTTATGTATTTCTTCTCAGGTGCAGGTCTTAATGACGGAGATGTTTTGGACCTCAGCGGAGATTCAGACTTCTTCTTAACTGGTCCAGATGACTTTGATTACTTAGCCAGCGGTCTTGGTGGCGGTGATTATAACAATGATGGGTACGACGACCTCATACTCTCCACACCAGGAAGAGATGCCAACGGTGTCGATGCTTCTGGTTGCGTCTACATTGTGGATGGTGAAAATGGCATGAATGGCGGCGGTTCTGCCAGCGTCACTTTTGTCGACAGCAAATCCATTTGTGGTGAAGATGAAGACCTCTTCTTAGGATGGCATGCACAACCACAACTCGCTGATTTTGACAACAATGGGCAACTGGATTTGGTCATCTCATCACCGGTATATGGACAAGTCTTTGTTTATTACAACCTCAACAGCAAAGCCAACACCTTGACCACTGCAGATGCGGATGTCACCATTACCTCTGCCAATACGGCTGGAAGCTTTGGCTTCTCTTTGGCCACAGGCGACTTTTCGGGTGATGGGGTTGATGACTTGGCGGTTTCCGCACCTGGAAACGACCTTGGTGAAACCTATGTTTATGACAACCAGCCCAGCGACTTCGGTGGCGTTTATATGTTCAGCGGTGCGGATATGCCTAGCAGCGGATCCGTTGATGAAAGTGCAGCAGGTGCCAGCATTATTGGTTCTGATGAGGATCTCTTCGGCTTTGCACTGGGCGCTGGTGACATCAGTGGAGATGGCACAGCAGATATTCTGGTGACAGCCCCACTTTGGGATGGCGAAGAAGGCGCATTCTACGTGTTCGAAATGCCCTAAACAACACCAAATACTCAAACCAAAAGCGATCGATCCCTCGATCGCTTTTTATTTTTTCCACAGAGACGAACAAAAGCAGTATCTTATAAAGTGACAAATCGACCACGGCGGAGTGTCAGATGATCACCCTCAAAAAAAACCAAACCCTCAACCTAGGCCATTCCTCACAGGCATCACACAGCAGAGTATCTTTTGGACTTGGTTGGAGAAAAAAGGAACTCCTTACGCCAGTTCATTCAGGTGGAACAATGGGTTTTGGGGGAACATGGTCTATGGAACGAAAAGAACACCCCGTCGATTTAGACGCCTCATGTTTACTCTATGCGCCTACGGGAGCGCTTACAGAAGTTATCAATTTCGGCAACTTGAAAAGTGCTTGTGGCTCGATTTCGCATTCTGGTGATGACCAGAGCGGTGGTGGGGCCAAGGAAAACCCCAATGAACTGATCTTTATTGCGCTCGATGCCTTGCCAAAAAACATTCATACCATCATTTTGACAGTCAGCAGTTATTCAGGTGATACTTTTGAAGGCATCCCACATGCCTACTGCAATGTTTTTGACCGAGACAGCAACATTGAGTTGGCTCGTTTTAACTTGCAGGTCCGAGCCCGTGACTCAAAAGGATTCATTATCGCAAGCATCACCCGTGTCGGTGACCATTGGAACTTCAAAACCATTGGAGAACCGTTGGGCGGCCGGCAACGGACCCTGTCAGACTTATTGCCATTTGCAACCAGCCATGTCGGAGAACACCACCCATGAATGCCCCCGCACTGCCCTTCCCTGTTAACGAAAAAGCACTAAAGCACATGTCTTCTCGCTGGGGGATGACAGCCTTTATGGGCTACAAACTTCCTTTGGCCTTGGTGGCCGGACTGAGAGTGGAATCTGTGACACCAAGTGAATCCATCGTCTCAGTTCCATTCGGATGGCGATCTCAAAATCCCTTTCGTTCCATATACTTTGCAGCGCAAGCCATGGCAGCTGAGATGAGCACCGGCTTGTTGGGAATGCTGGCAGTAGAGTCGGCCCCAGAGTCCGTTGCCATACTGATTACCGGTATGGAAGCCAAGTTCCTTAAAAAAGGAACGGGTCGAACTTATTTCCACTGCTCTGAGGGAATTCCACTCTTCGAAGGTGTGGCTAAAACTTTACTCACTGGTGAGGGTGTTGAAGTGCCTGTGAAAAGCATCGGTACACTTCAAGACGGTACCCTTATTTCCGAGTTTTCGTTCACTTGGTCATTTCGAAAGCGCAAAGTGAAGACTCCTTGATTTGAGTGGCTTGCATTTTTTAAAGTCATACGATACACTGAGCACTCAACTTATTCTATAGAGGTAACGGTATGGGTTCAGTAGCAAATGCGGCATTGGAAGCCGTTGTCGGTCTTGGTTTGCTTGGTGCCATGTTTGGTGCGGTAATTACAATTCCTGCAGTAGCCGCTTTTCT